>WQUS01000001.1 GCA_009781965.1 Bacillota bacterium
CCGCGGTACGCCGTCCCAGGCCGGCAGCGCCGCAAAGTAATTCAGTATCGGGTGATAGGCCCTGTCATCCACTACCTTGGTCACGGCCAAGTCATAGTTAACTTGTTCAACAACTGATTTATTAATCTGATTCATACACCTCTCTCCTTTCCTGGTTTACCATGTTGGGTGAATATAATTCAAATATACACCCAGTTTGGTTGATTGTCAATACGAAAATGAAAACAATTTATTAAATTGGGTGAAATATTTATTGACAAATGATAAGACTTGGATTAGTATCAGAAAAAAGGAGTGTTGACGTTGGAACGAGAGGAATTATTGAAGGCATTTATATTATCTAAATATAAAAGTCTAAGGGCTTTTGCCGTAGAGGCGGGTATACCATATATGACGATTTCAAACATGCTAAAAAGGGGGTTAGGTAATTCCAGCGCCACAAACGTCATTGAGATGTGCCAATTCCTGGGCATTGATTTTGAATCATTATTCAATGGTAAAGTAGTAGAAAAGGAGGTGGATAAGAAAATCGGGAATGTATGGGATTTTTCGCCGAGCGATGGCACCCCCCATTTGCAAACCAATGAGGGAATAGGGCGGATAATGCAGGATTTGGCGGCATTACCACCCGAAGCGCTTGGCGAAGCCCACATGTTAATTGAGTTGCTAAAGTATAAACACACTAAAGAAAGGGACTAGCCTATGGCAAGGAAAAGTAATTGTCATAAAAGTGGTTCGGCTTATTACCGAATAACTGAAACCGTTGGCATTAAAGCTGACGGTACCACCATAAGAAAAGATTTTTACGGTAAATCAAAAACGGAGGCCGAATTTAAGCGAGACCAATATATGGTTGGCATCGACGCTGGCCTTAGCGTAGATTATAATAAGATAAAACTAGGTGATTTCCTCCATCAATGGTTGTTTGAGGTGTTGCACCCTTCCGAAATGAAACCGTCTACATTTGATAAATACGAAGGTTTGTACCGAAATTATGTAAAGAACAACCCGATTAGCCAAGAGATCGTTGCGAATGTAAAATCTATTACAGTTCAAAAATACTATAACAACCTTTACAAAAATGGTACTACCCCCAAAACCATAAAAAACGTTCACAAATTAATTAGGTATTTCTTCAATTACTGTGTCGCGGAAAACTATTTAGCTAAAAACCCGTGTTTTAAACTAACCATACCTGGCACAATAGAAGAAAAAGAAGTGGAGGAAATTGATCCGTATACAGATGAGGAGATCGCTCAGTTTCGCCCGGTACTAAGAGGTAAGGATACAGAGGTGCTGGTGCTTCTTTGTTTGGGAACGGGACTGAGGGAAGGGGAGTTACTAGGGCTAAGATTTCAGGATATTGATATAGAGCAGGGTATGCTAAATGTAAAAAAACATCTTAAATTAGTTAAAATTATAAAGGCAAACGGAGAATATGAATACAAAAGGATATCCCAGACACCGAAGACTAAAAGCAGCCGCCGAACCGTACCAATACCCTCCTCTTTAATCCCATTGCTAAAAAAACATATGTCCAGCGAAAAAGAAAAGTTACTAAAGCATGGATATGCTTACAGCCCTGATAGGCTTGTTTTCACAACAAAATCGTGTAACGGCATAGATAACAAAAATTTACTTAGATCGTGGTTGCGAACGCAAAAAAAAGCTGGCGTACGATATCGCAACTTTCACACGCTGCGACATACATACGCCACCAAGTTATTCGAAAACGGAGTGCCCCTGAAAACAGTCTCCACACTGCTGGGTCACTCCAATATTAAAATAACCGCTGATATTTACACGCACGTTATACCCAAGATGAAGGAAAAAGCTGTTGATTTATTAAACGAATACTTTCTTTAAAAACTTTTGCGGGAAAATTGCGGGAAAAATCAAATTCCCGCAAATATAGAGCCGCAAAACACCGGAATTATCGGGAAGACAGGATTTGAACCTGCGACCTCTTGGTCCCGAACCAAGCGCGCTACCAAACTGCGCTACTCCCCGTTTTGTGCGTTGCCAGCATTCTAGCGTGAATTCGGCAACGCACCTTCACAAACCTTCGTTATTATACGTAAATTCCTGCTAAAAGTCAAGCAAGAATTTCAGCTGCGCACTGCGCACGACAAACAGGACATACCGGACAATACTTCATGTGTTCGCCTTATCGGCATGTATAGTAAATTCACTTGACAACAGACGAAGATAAGGCGCAAAATCATCCTTGGGCAGCCCTATCGGAGCAAATCCGTGCCGCCCGCTCGTGACGATAGGAGGATTTAAATGTTCGTTGTCAGTTCATGTTTATTGGGTCAAAAGTGTCGTTATAACGCAACGGATTGTTACCGCCCGGCACTGCTGGAAACCCTTTCAGATAATTACATCAAGCTCTGCCCGGAGCTTTTGGCCGGCCTGTCCATCCCCCGCCTGCCTTGTGAAATTGTAGGCGGAGGCGGTAAGGAAGTACTGCGCGGCAACGCCGTCATTCTGGACAGGCAAGGCGCGGACATCACCGACGTCATGGTGGCCGGCGCACGAAAGGCGGCGGAAATCTGCCGGCAAAAAGGCGTTACGCGCGCCTACTTAAAGAGCAACAGCCCCACCTGCGGCTGCGGCCAAGTTTTCGATGGCAGCTTTACCGGTACACTCACCGGCGGTAACGGTCTGTTTGCCGAGCTGCTGCTGCAAAACGGCATAGATGTGGTCAGTATATCGTAAAGCTGAAAATTCAGTATACTTATATCCTAAAGATTAGACCTGTCCTGTAACCTCATTCCGCCATCTTTTTGACGAAATTTTCCGCCATGTTTTGTCAGCGCCGCCTTGCAGATTATCTTCGAATATGCGGCG
>WQUS01000002.1 GCA_009781965.1 Bacillota bacterium
CGTCTACGTGGCTGTCTGAAGAAGAATTTTGGGGCAAGGTCAACAAATGATGAAGTGAACTGTAAAGTATTCAACATTCTTTTTTGACGATTTAGCTGTTGTTGGGGACTACCTCGCACAGTTTTCTGAGACTGCTTTCACCCGTTTCAAGGACGCTCTCCATGAGCATATTGAAAAAGCAAAAGATATGCCCATGATGTATGCGGCATATCCGTTTGCTCCAGAGTATCGTCATATAAACATAGGTAAATATGTCGCAATTTACCGGTTTTTTGAAAACAACAACAGAATTTATATGTATCGCCTACTTCACGGAGCACAGAACATACCTGATTACTTATGAAAACGAATCCGAAGTGCAGTATCTCAAACCTGGCATCAGGTGCGCCGCGTCTGCATAATCACCGCGCTCAATCCGTAGAACAGCACAGCCGTCGCCGCCAGTATCAGGGCTGAGAACCAGAAATTGCTGACATAACCGCCGTAGGCGAACACCACGCCGAAAGTTTCCCGGAATTTGACCAAGGTTTCGGGCGGAGCGCCCGCTAATAATTGCGACATTTGGCTGTCGGCTAACACCTGTTTGAACATGCTTGCCCCGTGGGCCGGCGGGAAACATTTGATTACCCACTGGACCCCTTGGGGCAGTGAGCCGACGGGAATATATATGCCCATCAGAAAGCCGATCAAAGTGCCGGTTACCGTGCTTAACGCGGCGAACGCGCTCTGGCTTTTGATCAATAGCGCCACAAAGAACATCATGCCATTGCCGCACAGGACGCTCAAAATCACCGTGAGCAGCAGGCGGCCGCAATCCGCCGCACCGGGCAGGGCGCCGCCTTTGGCTGTTATGTATGTTACGCATAGGATGAGTGCGATCAAGGTCATCACCAATCCCACCACAGCAGAGCCTAACACATACCCCAAAGTGATTTTCCATCTGGCGACAGGGCTGGTAAAGAAATCTTTGGCGGCGTTTTGCTTATCGGCGATGCTCACGCCAAGAGCGCCCAAACAACTGGTGACGCTGGCCACCGCGATCATCCCGGCCAGGGTGACGCTTGCCACCACCAGGCCGATTTGGTTGGCATCGAAACCAAGTGCCGCCCGCAGGCTTTGCTCCAGCGAATGGCCAAGAAAAAGCACGTACAATCCGATAATGATCAAGACCGCCAGCAAGGAAAAGAATACGTTCGCCCGATCCCGGAAGAACAGCATGAGCATGCGTTTAATTAACATTATTCAATCCCTCCGTTAAATTCAGAAATACGTCGTCAAGGGTGCCATTGATGATTTCCACGTTGGCGATGTTGTCCTTATATTGCTCAATAATCGGTAAGGCGTCAACGCTCTGAGCAAGCTGGCGCTCAATGTATTGGCCGTTCAGCAAGGTTATCTTCAACAGGTCCGAGCAGTAACGTGTTTTGAGTTCCAGCGGGCTGCCTTCGGCTTTGATTTCGCCTTTGTGCAGCACCACAATGTCGTCGCTGTCGGCAGCCTCTTCCATGTAGTGAGTGGTGAGAAACACGGTCATGCCGCTTGAGCGCTGCAAATTGCGGATCATCCGCCAGATGTCTCGGCGAGCCTTTGGATCAAGGCCGGTGGTAGGTTCGTCAAGGAACAGCAGCTGTGGATTATGGAGCAGGGCCCGCGCGATATCGACCCTTCGCCTTTGCCCCCCTGACAAATGGCCATAACGCTGCCGTGCAAATTCCGCCACAGCGGTAATTTGCACGGCGTTATCCACCGCGGCTTTAAGTTTTGCGCCGCGTAAACCGTACAAACTGCCGCGCACGGTCAGGTTTTCGCGTACGGTTAGCATGGCGTCCAGCACACTGTCCTGAAACACAACGCCGATTAACCGGCGGACCCGGTCGGCTTCCCGAGCGGTGTCATATCCGCCGACAGTCGCGCTGCCGGATGTTTGGGCTAACAGGGTGGTCAGAATGTTTATCGTGGTGGACTTGCCCGCGCCGTTTGTGCCCAGGAAGGAGAACAAGCTGCCTTCCCGGACAGCGAAGCTCACCTTGTTGACGGCATTAACGCCGCCATAGGATTTGCACAGATTTTCCGCCCGGATAATCAAAATAATCGCCTCCGGTTGCTATTGTAGCCGGAGGCGTTTTGTATTTCAAGGCTTGTCGCGGTAAGTTGCGTTTTCGGCCTTGTGAAATGCATTGATGCGTTCATTGAGTTTGTCGGCCAGTTTCTTAGCCTGTATTTCTTTAACTATCGATGCCGTGGCATAAATGGCCAGGAAAAACACCGCGATGATTACGGCGTTTGCTGTGTCCAGCCATTTGAAATAGATCAGCAGTCCAAACACGATGCCTGCTGTCAGAACGAAGTGGATCGCTCTACGGATCATGATTTCCGTGCGCGATATTTTTTCTGCCTTCACCAGGAGCAAAACAGGCAAAACGCTCATAAAGGCGATGAAAGGAATTTTAAATAATTCCTTCGCTTCAAGGGTAAGAGTTATGCTGCCCAGCGCTCCGTTTACCGCTATGAAAAGAGTCTCAAAGGTGGTTATCGCGCAAAAGAGGTGAAACATAAATATCAGCGCTGCTTTTAATTTCATGTTTATAACCCGAACCTCTCTTTCAGCGAGGGCACAAATTGGCGCGAGATGATCACTTTTTCCCCGTTGGTAAGCACTGCCTGGAAGCGCCCTTCTCCGGCGGGGGATATGCTTTTGATTTTTCTGACGTTTAAGATCACCTGTTTACTTACACGTAAGAAATCGCCTCTGTGCAACGTTTCTTCTATTTGATACAATTTAAGCTTGCTTCTGTATACGGTTTTCTCCGCGTAAACAAAAGTTTTCAGGTCAACGCTTTCGGCGGAAGATG
>WQUS01000003.1 GCA_009781965.1 Bacillota bacterium
AACAGCGCCTCCACCACCTTTACCATGCCCGGCAATGCCGCCACCATTACCGCTAACTTTAGCTACGTTAGCAGTAGCAGTGGAAGCAGCAGTGGCAGCAGCGTCAGTCACAGCACTGTGTCTTTCAACAGCTACGGGGGCAGTAAGGTGAACAGTCAGACTGTAACCTACGGCGCTAAAGCAACCAAACCAGCCGACCCGACGAAAGAGGGCTATACTTTCGCCGGTTGGTACACTGACGCCGGTCTGACCGTTTCCTTTGACTTTAGCAAAGGGATCACCGGAAACACTACCCTTTACGCTAAGTGGATCAAGAACACCACAACCGAACCAAATCAAACCCCCTCCACAGGGCCGGGGAATACCAATCAACAGCCAACGGCGCCGCCTGGGACCCAGCCGTCCGGCCCGTCCGGCCAGTGGCACAACCCATTTAGTGACGTCAAGTCAACTGATTGGTTCTATGGGGATGTGCAATACGCTTTGCTCAACAACTTATTTAAGGGCGCCTCAGCCACATCTTTCGCCCCTAACGGTCCCATGACCAGAGGCATGTTCGTTACCGTCCTCTGGCGGGCCTCGGGCAGTCCGACCGCAAGCGGCGCCAGCCAATTTAAAGATGTGCCGGCCAACGCTTACTATAGCGAAGCGGTAAGATGGGCGGCCCGGAACAATATCGTACTGGGGATCAGCAACACCTTGTTTGCGCCCGACAGGCAGGTAACCAGGGAGCAAATGGCGGCGATTCTTTACCGTTACGAGCAGTTCAGCGGCGGTGCACTGCCAAATACCGTCACCACAAAGCAATTTGCCGACGCCAATAAGGTTAGCAATTTCGCCACGAAACCCGTTAACGCCCTGACTGCGCAGGGAATCATCGGGGGCAAACCGGGTAATTTGTTTGACCCCCAAGGCACGGCTACCCGGGCCGAAGTATCGGCGCTAATGCACCGGTTTATGGCTGCGGAGCAATAGCGATTGAACCTAGTATTTGAATAGGTAGAGCAAGTTAATCCAAGAACTCCGGAAGCCCCGGAAGGTTGATATTTTCAATCTTCCGGGGCTTTCCTTACTGCCTGGATAATTCAGCCACTTTGATTTATCTATTGGTTATCCGCTTTCGGTAGTGGTACGCCGGTGGCAGTCATTGTTATGTTAAACTTGCCACTGTGTTTAAATAATTCTGACAAATTATTTAAAACAGACAGGATTTACCGTTTCCAGTGGAGAATAGTGGAAAGTGAATGACCAAACCGTCAATCGAGAGGTATGCATATGATCACCAAAAACATAATTGTCGAGACGCTTAAACAATATAATGTTTCGTATCATTTGGATTCAGATTGCAATCAAAAATACAGATGGGTCATGATGCTTCCGGATGATCACGCGGAAATGGAATCTGACATATTATATATTTGCTTGCTCTGTGATGCGATAAAGCGCAATATTGAAAAGCCCGGCTATAACTACCTGTGTATACAAAATCGGTCAACCGGAGATGGCAGCGATGTTCCGGAGGTTTCGAAGGTTCCGGAGGTTCCGGCAGGAATAATTGTAGTAAATGATAACCGGGATTTCTCATGGCTGGTTAATCTTATGCAGCAGCGTTGTCTGAAGATAAATGAATGGATAAATAAAATGCAGGACGCGCTTATCGGCAACTGTGATTATCAACTGCTTATCGATCTCAGCGAACCAATATTGAATAATTTCGTTGCGATCCTTGATTCCTCCCATAGACTTATCGCCTTCTCTAAAAACACCGGATGCCATAACCAAATCAATGCTTCGCTTCTGGAAAAAGGGTACCTCAGCGGGGACATTCTAAAAAAACTTGGGGAGGCCAAACGTTATGCGGTATATGCAAGAGAGAGCGGTGTGATCATTTCTCCGCCAATAGAGTTCTATGCAATCAATGAAGCTGTCACCAAGATGTGCCGTTACGGTGGAGAGTGGCTTTTACAGGTAGTTATGGAATGTAGCACGACGCCGTTGTCTCCCGGTATGATAGATTTGTTTGAACTATTCATGGAGCGTATTGATATCTGCTTCATCCGTCAACAACACACCCATCCGGCACAGAAATATACATCTTTGTTATCTGAAATGCTCTATGGCGATCTTAGTGACCCGTTTATTATTGGAGAGCGTACTAAAAACACGGAGCTCCCTTTTTACGGAATTTTTAATGCTTATCGGATAGTTTTTAGTGACAATGCGGTTGTTCCGATCGGGCGTTTTGTTCAAGAACTGACAGATTATCTTGCAACGTCCAGAATAGTGTTACGTGATTTCGAGGTCAGCGTCCTCAATATATATAATTCATCGGACGTCCAAAAACTATCTTCAAGCTATTTAGAAAAACTTGCGCCGCTATTTGAAGAATACGGCGCGCAATGCGGTGTAAGCGAACCGTTTACATCATTACCTGAATTCAAAATTGCCTGCGTTCAGGCAACCCGTGCGCAGGCGCTTGGTGTTCAACTGAGAAAACCTGAAAATCTTTGGCAGCTGGATGCTGAAGTTCTAAACGCTGTCACAATCAAGAGCGACAATAACATCTTTCATTATAACGACATCTATATTTACTATCTGCTCTATCTTGCGAAATCAGATGCTTTTAATGTTTTTGGAAACACATCATCCATCAGCGCGTTTAAGAAGTTGCTCAAATATGACCGTGATCATAACACGCACCTTGTCCAAGTGTTATACACACATCTTATTTGCGAAAGACGCGCGACGTTGACAGGAAAATATCTTCATCTGCACAGGAATAGCGTTTTGTATCATATTTCTCGCATAGAAGAGCTAATCGGCATTGACCTGAACGACTATTGGAC
>WQUS01000004.1 GCA_009781965.1 Bacillota bacterium
TTATGATACCCTGGCCAAATGGCAAGCGGAACATCCTAAGATAGAAATCAAGATTTTCGCTACCGACAGCGAAGCCTATAAAAGCAAAATCAGAACCGCCGTGGCGGCCGGAGAAGCGCCGGATGTGTTTTTCAGCTGGGGCGGCGGATTTTCAAAACCCTTTGCCGCTAGCGGCGCCATCCTGCCCCTGGACAGCTACCTGGACGACGGTACCTTGGACAAGCTGCATCCCGGCGCTCTGGCGAACTATACCTTTGACGGCAAGGTTTACGGTCTGCCCTATGTGATGTGGGTGGGCGTGCTTTATTGCAACGAGGAGCTGTTTACTAAATACGGCGTCAGGCTGCCCCAAACCAATGACGACCTTTTAGCGGCGGTGAAAATATTCAGGCGCAACGGGGTTACTCCCCTGGCGGCAGGCGCCAAAGACGGCTGGCCGGCCATGTTTTACCAAAATATTTATGCCTTGCGGTCCGCCGGCGCCGCTGCTTGCAACAGCGCCTTAAACGGCGGCGGCCGATTTGATACCCAACGGATGGAAGCGGGGACGCAAATGCTGATTGATTTAATCAACGCCGGGGCCTTTGCGCCTGACGCCCTTGATTTTTCCTATGACGACGCCAAGTTTTCCTTTCTGAACGGCGAAGTGCCCATGCTCTATCAAGGCAGTTGGTTTGCGGGGGAGATTCAGGATCCTAAAGAATCTAAAGTCTGCGATCAGGTGGTGGCTTTAAATTGGCCGTCCCTGCCAAACGGTGCGGGCAATCAAAATGATACTTTAGGCGGCGCGATCGACTGTTTTATGGTTAGCGCCAAAACCCCTCATAAAGATGAGGCAGTGGCTTTTGTCAAATATATCACGCAAAATATGTCCCGGCAGAGCGTGGAGTTTGGCGCCGGTCTGTCGCCCTGGAAGATCGACGCGACCAATATACAAGTATCTCCCCTGGTGAAGCAAATAATGGATATTTCCACTCAGTCGCAAAACTCGGTGCTGGCCTGGGATACCTCTCTGCCGGGCCAAGCTGCCGAAGAGCTGAAAAATTTAAGTCAGGAGCTTTTTGCGGGCCAAATTACCGCGGCGGAGTTTAACAGAAAAGTGCAGCAGCTAAAGTTAAATATGGATAAGTAATTACTGCAAATGAATAACTGCCACTCCCAAAGCAGCCGTCTGTTGTTAAACGAGAACGGCTGCTTTTTGTGCTTTAGGAAAATATACTGGCCAGATACATGGCCGGAACTAAGGATTAAAGTATTAGAATCGCGCAGAGGGAACTGAATGAACGCTATTTTTTGTGTAAAATTTTACTCAGAATCAGCACAATTCGAACCGGACGGTCAATGGCTATTTATATCATTGGGGTGCTATGTTAGCATGAGAACATGGTGGCTATGCCGCGGAATGGAAATCCGGCGGCGTTACTGGTCACGCGTTACTATTCGGCATCGAGCGGTAGGCAAAACCGTTAACCGCGCGCTCATGCTCTCCGAGAAATCGCTTACGGTTAACGGTTTTGCCTACCGTATTCACTTTGAGCACCATCAAACGCGTGACCAGTAAACCGGCGGCAGCGGCTAAACAAAATCAATCAGAAGGGAGAATTGTCATGGCGCGAAAAGTTCTTTTTCTTTTGCTGGCAGCGGTGTTCTTCTTAAACGGTTTGCCCCTTGCCCTTGCCGGCAATGTCTCAGGCGGCCCGGCGATGGCGCCTGTTAAGCCGGCCATTGTCTCCCCGGCCGCGCATTTCATTGAGGCCCAACTGGCCGGGTATGATTACAGACGGTATGTTTATAAGGATTATTGCGCCGGGGAGAACAGCTATACGCAAAAGGCCTTCATTGGCGACAATTATGGTCACATTCCCGCCATGGACGAAGCCGCCGCCGGTTATGCGGGGATCTCGGGCATCAGCGCCGCGCTGGATCTAAACTACCACAGCTGGGGAGGCTACATGTTTGTCAATGGCGGCCTTAAAGCTGGCTCCCAGAGTGCCGCCGCCGATTTTGGCGTGTTAAAGGACGGCCTAAGTTTGACCGGCGCGGCCAAATTAGTATTCTATGCTAAGGGGCAGACCGGCAACGAACAGGTGGAATTTTTTATGGGCGGTTTGGGCTGGCAGAACGGCCGCAAGTTGGCCGACGCCCCTTATCCCGATTCTACCGACAAGATCAGCCTGGGCTATGTGCATCTGACCAAAGACTGGAAACAATACGAAATCCCGCTTACCGGCGCTGATTTGTCTCACGTTAACTGCGGTTTTGGCTGGGTGACCAATAACACATCCAATCCCGGCTTGGCAAAAGTGGCGTTTGCGGTGGATGAAATTTATTATCTGTTTCCACAAAAACAGTCGCCCATGGTGTTCCTGTCCAGCTATGCCCCGGCTAAGACCAATACCGACGACTATGTGGTTAATAATTTCGCCTACGCATACGACAATGCGATGGCCGTGATGGTGCTGTGCTACGTTGGCAAACCGGAGCGGGCTAAGCAAATTGCCGACGCGCTGGTCTATGCCGTGAATAACGATCGTGACTACCATGATGGGCGGATTCGCAACGCTTACAGCAGCGGCGATCCCCGCAGTTTTCCCAACTGGTATAGCGCCGGGGGCAAAGCTTTTGTGCGGCTGCCGGGATTTATTTTATTTAAAGATATGCAATGGTATGAAGACCAGGGAACCCTTTCCACCTCTACCGGCAACGCGGCTTGGGTGATCATGGCCTTGATGGAAGCTTACCGCACCATTGGCGACGAGTCATATTTGCGGGCGGCGCAGCGGATCGGCGATTTTGTGCTGACGCTTAAATCAAGTAGCGGCGGTTTTACCGGCGGCTATGA
>WQUS01000005.1 GCA_009781965.1 Bacillota bacterium
CCACCTCGTCAAGCAACAAGGTCCCTTCGTTGGCCACTTCGATCAAACCAATTTTGCCTTCCTTATTCGCTCCGGTAAAAGCCCCTTTTTCATAGCCAAACAGTTCGCTTTCCAGTAAATTTTCCGGTATTGCTCCGCAATTGACAATAACGAAGGGACCATCCGCTCTTTTACTGGTTTTGTGAATCATTTTGGCGATTACTTCTTTACCGGAACCTGTTTCACCGCTGATCAGCACGGTGGACTCCACTTCACTTAACCTGTGCACCAATTCGACAACCTGTTTAATTTTAGCGCTTTTGAATACAAAATCACTGCTGTCAAAGAAACGGTTTTTTAAGGCTCTTAACTCGGAATAATATTTGCTGGATAGGTTTTTGACCTTTTCCATCTCGTTTTGGGTAACATTAAGTTTTTTCTGCAGCTCCAATACTTCGCTAATGTCCCTAAATATTGCCACCGCACCGACAATCTTGTCTCCTTCCCGTAAAGGAGTAATATTGGCCACAATCTCTTTGGCCAGGGAATAGATCCGCTGCCGTTGATCCACGATCGGCCGCCCTGTTTCCAAAACCTGCAGCACCAGGGATTCCGGCTCTATTTCAGCCAGTTTTTTGCCCAAAACCTTTTTTACCGGCACCCCCAAATTCCTGGTGTAGGAAGGGTTGGCATACAAAATAATGGAATGAGCGTCAACTACCAAAACACCGTCATGAATGGAGTCCAGGATATTGTAAAGCCAATTAACGCGCTTTGTTTCCATATTCCCTTGCCCAGCTTCGAACATCATGGACCCTCGCCACCAAACTTTTGATTTTGAGTTCAATTATAACACAAATAATCACTCCGCATCAAAAAGCGCCTCGACGAATTCCCGGGCATTAAAGGGGCGCAGGTCTTCAATCCCTTCCCCGAGGCCAATCATTTTTACCGGCACATCCAGAATCTGTTTTACCGCCACAATTACCCCACCCCGGGCGGTACCGTCCAGTTTGGTCAGCACCACGCCGGTAACCCCCACCGCCTCTTTAAACAGCCTGGCTTGGTTGATGGCATTTTGACCGGTGGCGGCGTCCAGCACCAGCAGCACTTCATGAGGGGCGCCGGGCATTTCCCGTCCCAACACCCGGTTTATTTTACTTAATTCCTCCATCAGGTTGCTTTTGGTATGCAGCCGCCCGGCGGTATCCACAATCAATACGTCTATATTCCTGGCCTTGGCTGCCTGTAACGAGTCATAGGCCACTGCGGCCGGATCCGAGCCTTCACTGTGCCTGATCACGTTACACCCGACCCGCTGGCCCCAAATTTCCAGTTGCTCCACCGCCGCCGCCCGAAAAGTATCGGCGGCGCCAAGCAGTACGCTTTTACCGTCTTCCTTCAGCATATGAGCAAGCTTGCCAATAGTCGTGGTCTTGCCCACGCCATTAACCCCGACCACCATGATCACAGCCGGTTTGCCCGCATGCAGATTAAGCGCGACAGTCTCCGGGCCGAGAATAGCTAATATTTGCTCCTTTAATAGGGCTGTTAACGCTTCCGATTCGCTAATCCGCTGTTTTTTCACTTCCGCCCGCATATTTTCCACCAGTTCGACGGCGGCTTCAATACCCACATCGGCCTGAATGAGCGCTTCCTCCAGTTCTTCGTATAAAGCTTCGTCTATGCGCCGGCGGCCGCTGACAACCTGTTCAATCTTTTCGACAAAATTTTTACGTGTTTTGCCCAGGCTTTCTTTCAGTTTACCGAACAGTCCCATGCTGCTTTCCCCTCCCGGCACTAATTAGGTCTGTATTTTTTCCATGGCCATCCTGGCCGCCTGCTGTTCGGCTTCTTTTTTGGTGCGGCCCATCCCCTCGCCCAAACTGGCGCCGGCATGAGACAGCACTGCGGTGAACAGCTTGTCATGGTCGGGGCCTGATTCGTTTACAATCCGGTAAAGCACCGGCTCAGCTGAGTCACGCTGCAACAGTTCCTGCAATTCGGTCTTGTAGTCGCGCAGCGCCTGGCCGGTAAGCACCTCTTCCATCACTTCAGTAAGCAGAAACAGCGTAACCCGGCGGGATTCTTTGAGACCGCCGTCCAGATAGATCGAACCAAGCAGCGCCTCGACGGCATCCGCCAGCAATGAAGCGCGCTCGCGCCCGCCGGACCGTTCTTCCCCCCGGCCTAAAAGGATAAAGCGGCCCAGGCCAAAGCGTTTGGCCACTCTGGCCAGGGAGGCTTCACAAACAGTCAGGGCGCGCATTCTTGACAATTCCCCTTCGGTTTTGTCATGAAATAGTTTGTAATAATGTTCGCTGACAATTATTTGCAGTACGGCGTCGCCCAGGAATTCAAGCCGTTCGTTATGCCCTTCTTCTTTATCCCGGCACTCGTAGGTGTAAGAACTGTGCACCAGCGCCTGGTGTAAAAGAGATTGGTCACGCCAGCGGTATTGCAGCAGCAGCTGCAAATCATGCACGTCAGCAGATGGTTTATCCATCAGGAGCCGATCCTTTCCCGGTTAAACCTGGCAAAAAGTAAGGTGGCATTATGGCCGCCAAAACCAAATGAATTGCTTAACGCCACATCAACCGTTTTCTGCCGGGCGACATTAGGTACATAGTCCAGGTCGCATTCCGGATCCGGCTGCTCCATATTGATGGTGGGAGGAATAATCCCGTCGGTAATGGATAACACGCAAACCGCCGCTTCCAAACCGCCCGCGGAACCCAGCAGGTGTCCGGTCATTGATTTGGTGGAACTTACCGCCAGTTCAAAAGCGTGCGCCCCGAATACTTCCTTAATAGCCAATGTCTCCAGCTTATCGCCCAAGGGCGTGGAAGTACCGTGGGCATTAATATAATCCACTTGCTCCGGCGTCAGTCCGGCGTCTTCCAAAGCCAGACGCATGGCCCTGGCCGCACCGGTCCCTTCCGGATCCGGCGCCGTGATATGATAAGCATCGCAGGTAGCGCCGTAACCGGTTACTTCAGCCAGTATATTGGCGCCCCGATTAAGGGCGTGCTGCATTTCCTCCAGCACCAGAATAACCGCGCCTTCACCGATGACAAAACCGTCCCGGCCGGCTTCAAAGGGCCGGCTGGCGCCGGCCGGATCGTCATTACGGGTGGACAGCGCTTTCATGGCGCAGAAACCGGCTACGGACAAAGGAGTAATGGGCGCCTCGGCGCCGCCGGTAATCATTACATCGGCCTGGCCATGCTGGATGAGCCGGAAAGCGTCGCCGATGGCGTTGTTGCTGGAAGCACAGGCGCTGGTGGTGGTGACGTTAAAACCCTGCAACCCGTAAATAATCGCTATCCGGCCCGAGCCCATGTTCGAGATCATCATGGGGACGAAAAAGGGACTAATCCGATCGGGACCGCGTTCCATCAGGATTTTATGCTGCTGTTCCAGAGTCTCAATGCCGCCCACTCCACAACCCAAAATAACGCCGCAGCGGACCCGGTTCAATTGTTCAAAGTCCAACCGGGCATTATTAATCGCCATGGAGGTGGCAGCCACCGCAAACTGGGTAAACCGATCCATCCGGCGCGCTTCTTTGCGATCGATATAATCCGCCGGTTCAAAGTCTTTTACCTCGGCGGCTATTTTGCTGGTATAGCCTGTCGTGTCAAAACGGGTAATCGGACCGACGCCGCTTTTTCCCCCGATCAGGCTGGCCCAAAAATCATCCTGGCTGTTGCCCACCGGGGTAACCACACCAATGCCAGTTACCACTGCTCTCTTTAACAAACTTGCACCTCCGAGCATTTATTATACTTAAGGAAGCTGGCCATATAATATGGCCAGGTCTTCGCAGTTCGTCTTGAAAAAACCCACCGGTAGCAAACCGGTGGGACTTTAAGCTGTTACTGGTGATCTTGAATATAGCTTACCGCTTCTCCCACCTTGCGAATTTTTTCCGCGTCCTCATCCGGAATCTGTAAATCAAATTTTTCCTCCAAAGCCATCACCAGTTCGACAACATCAAGGGAATCAGCGCCCAGATCATCAACAAACGAAGCCTCCGGCTTTACGTCTTCAGGCTCGACACCCAGCTGTTCAATGATAATTGCTTTGACTTGGTCAAAAATAGAAGACATATTCTTCACCTCCTTTAACAATGTGTTTAACAATAACCATGCATTTAAAAACTGTTTAAGAAATCATCCCGCCATCCACAACAATAACCTGACCGGTGATATAACCGGCTGCCCCGCCGGCCAAAAAGGCTACCGCCGCGGCCACTTCCTCCGGCTTACCCAGCCTGCCCAGGGCAACCTGCCCCAGCAGGGCGTTTTTATTATCCTCCGGCAGCAAGGCCGTCATTTCCGTCTCTATGTACCCAGGCGCCACTGCGTTTACGGTAATGCCGCGGGAACCGACTTCCCTGGCCACTGATTTGGTAAACCCCAACAGTCCGGCTTTGGAGGCGGCATAGTTTGCCTGGCCCGGATTGCCGGCCAGCCCCACCACCGAACTGATGCTGATAATCCGTCCCCACCTGGCTTTGAGCATCGGCCGCACCGATGCCTTGGTACAATTGTAAGCGCCTTTAAGATTGACATTCAGCACTGTGTCCCAGTCTTCCTCACGGATTCTCGGCAACAGGTTGTCACGGGTTACCCCGGCGTTATTTACCAGGATATCCAGCCGGCCGTAGGCCGACAGTACGGACTTAACCATATTGTCCACTTGCTCCTGATTGGCCACGTCGGCCTTGACAAGCAGCGCCTGCGATCCCGCCGCCCGCACCGCGGCCGCCGTTTCTTCAGCCGCAGCGTCATTGCCGGCATAATTCACAGCCACCAAGGCGCCATGGGCAGCCAGTTCCAGCGCCACCGCCCGGCCGATGCCCCGGGAAGACCCGGTCACCAGCGCTACCCTGCCGCTAAGATCCATTTACCTAGCCTCCTTGAACCGGGCAACAATCTCTTCCCCTTCGATCTCTCCCTGCAGGTTGACCAGGGTCGCTTCCTTGCTGATTTTTTTAATTAACCCCGCCAGCACTTGCCCCGGCCCTACTTCTACGAAAAGGTTATAGCTGTCGGCAATCAAACGCTGAATGGACTGTTCCCACAATACGGCGCCGGATATCTGCTTCAGTAAAGCCTCCCGCACCTCGCCGGCCGTCCGGACATAACCGGCGTTGATATTGGCCACCACCGGAATTTCCGGATCCTTGATCTCCACTTGCTCCAGTTCCGGCTGCAGCTTGCGGGCGGCGGGCAGCATCAGGCTGCTGTGAAAGGGAGCGCTGACTTGCAGGGGGATGCAACGGCGGGCGCCCATTTCTTTAAATATTTCCATCGCCCGTTTCAGCGCGGCTGTCTCACCGGCTACCACTACCTGTCCGGGACAATTAAAATTAGCTGTTTCCACCGTACCTGCTTCGGCCGCCAGCCGGCAGCCGGCTTGAATATCTGCCGCCGCCAGACCAAGCACCGCCACCATGCCGCCCTGACCCAACGGCACCGCTTCTTGCATATACTGGCCCCGTAGACGCACCAGACGCACCGCGTCGCCAAAACGCAGCGCTCCCGCCGCTACCAAGGCTGAGTATTCGCCAAGGCTGTGGCCGGCAGCCGCATCCGGTTGAATACCGTTTCTTTTTAACAACTCATACATGGCCACACTGACGGTCAATATCGCCGGCTGAGCATTGGCGGTTTTTTGCAGTTCCTCCTCGGGACCGTTAAAAATAAGTTCGGTAAGTGGGAAACCCAACACCTGATCAGCCTGGTTAAAAATTTCCCGCACAAAATCATACCGTTCATACAAGTCTTTCCCCATGCCCGCCTGCTGGGATCCCTGGCCCGGAAAAACAAATGCTAACATGAGCGTGCACTCACCTTTCCATTATAAATATCGGTGATTACTTTTTGGGCTCCGCTCACCACTTCGCGGATGATTGATTCCGCCGGTTGAATTTCCGATACCATGGCTGATACCTGCCCGGCCATCACCGAGCCCATTTCAACATCTCCGTCCACCATGGCCAGCCTAAGCCTGCCGACGCCAAGTTTTTCAAATTCATCACTGGCCCGGCAGCATTCTTCCATCTCCAAAAATTGTCTGGCCAGCTTGTTTTTCAATATGCGCACCGGATGACCGGTAGGCCGGCCGGTAACTACCGTATCGCGGTCTTTGGCCTTGATCACCATCTCTTTAATCCGCTCATGAATAGTACATTCGGCGGCGCACATAAATCTGGTGCCCATTTGCACGCCCTCAGCGCCAAGCATCAGCGCCGCGGCCATCCCGCGCCCGTCGCAGATGCCGCCGGCGGCAATCACCGGTACCTGCACGGCGTCCACTATTTGCGGCACCAGGGCCATGGTGGTCAGCTCCCCCACATGTCCGCCCGATTCCAGGCCTTCGGCAATCAAAGCGTCCACCCCGGTCCGTTCCAATCGTTTGGCCAAGGCCACCGAGGATACCACCGGAATCACCTTAATCCCGGCATCGTGCAGCATATTCACATATTTACCGGGGTTTCCGGCGCCGGTAGTCACCACCGCCACCTTTTCCCGGGCCAGAAAGTTTAAAATATCTTCGGCATAAGGCGAAAGCAGCATCACATTAACCCCAAATGGTTTGTCGGTGAGCTTCTTGGCTCTGTACACCTGTTCCTGCAGCCATTCCAACGGCGCCTGCCCCGAACCGATAATCCCAAGCCCGCCGCCTTTACCCACGGCGGCAACCAATTCCGCGGTAGAAGCCCAGGCCATACCTCCCTGCAAGATCGGGTAATCTATCTTTAACAACTCGCTGATCCGCGTTTTGATAGCCATTCACCCCTTATTGTGAGAAATTATACCATTTGATTAGTAAGCCAGCCCAGGTCAGGCCGGCCCCGAAACCAACCATAATGACATGATCTCCGTCTTTAATTTTGCCTGCCGCCAGTGCTTCCTCCAAAGCAATGGGCACTGAGGCCGTCGACGTGTTGCCGTAGCGATCCACGTTTACCGCCACCCGCTCCATGGGCAGATTCATTTTTTTGGCGGCATGCTCAATGATTCTTATATTGGCCTGATGCGGCACCAAAAAATCAACATCGGCCAGCGTGAGCCCGGCCCGGCGCAATACCTCCCCGGCGCCGTCCTCCATGGCCCGGACGGCGAATTTAAACACCTCGCGGCCATTCATTTGCAAAAAATGCATCCCCTCGGCCACCGTTTGAGCTGAAGCAGGCATCCTTGAACCTCCGGCCGGCAACTGCAGCAATTTGCCCCCACTGCCGTCCGAACCAAGCTTCACCGCCAAAATGCCCCTGTCTTCGGGCGCCTGCTTCATCACTACCGCTCCGGCGCCGTCCCCAAACAGCACACAGGTGCTCCGATCTTGCCAGTTAAGCACTTTGGTCAAGGTTTCCGAACCGGCCACCAGCACCGTACGCGCCGTTCCCGCGGCAATAAACTGATCCGCCACCGCCATAGCGTAAATAAAGCCGGTACAACCAGCCAACAAGTCAAAAGCGCCGGCATTTTTCGCCCCCAGGCCGTCCTGCACCAAACAGGCCGTGGCCGGAAAAAGCATATCCGGCGTATTGGTAGCAACAATAATCAGGTCTACTTCCTCCGGACTGACGCCGGCGTTGGCCAGAGCCCTTACCGAGGCTTTAAGGGCCAAATCGGAAGTAGCCTCGTCCGCCGCGGACAAGCGGCGTTCCCGGATGCCGGAACGGCTGCAAATCCACTCGTCGCTGGTATCCAGCATTTTCTCCAAGGCAAAATTAGTTAAAACATTTTCCGGAACATATGATCCCACACCCGCAATAGCCGAGTGCTTGATTTCACACTTCATTGACACAATTAACCTCCCCCGCCGGATCGCACAAAAGGGCGCTTATTGACTTAACCAATCCGGTCTCCACCGATTCCTTGGCCCGGCAAAGGGCATTTTGGATAGCCTGAGCCCGGGAACTGCCATGGCAGACGATGGCCACGCCATTAATCCCTAAGAGCGGCGCCCCGCCATACTCCGAATAATCGATCTTCTTTTTTAAGTTTTTTAGTGAAGGCAAAGCCATAACAGCGCCCAACCTGGCCAGAATACTATGCTGCATTTCGTCTTTAATCATATTCATCAATACGGCGGCCAAGCCCTCGCTGGTTTTTAA
>WQUS01000006.1 GCA_009781965.1 Bacillota bacterium
TTCCACCCGCCGGGCAGGTGATTTTATGATTACACCCCGGGGTTACCGGGTATGATTTTGCTGTTAGCCGGCACAGCCGACGGCAAGGAAATTGCCTTACGCTTAAGCCGGGCCGGACATCAGTTCATTGCCTGCACGGCCACCGCCTACGGCAGCCGTCTCCTGACTGAGGTTATTGACGCGGAGGTGCTTGCCGGGCGGCTGGACAGCCAGGCCATGGCCGACTTGCTCCGCCAAAGAGGCATCAGCCTGGTCATAGACGCCACCCACCCTTACGCGGAGGAGGTTACCGCCAACGCCAGGCAAGCCTGCGCAGCCACCGGGGTCCCATATATCAGGTTCCAAAGGCCGGCCCTGCCTCTGCCGGACCACCGGCTCATCCACCCGGTGGAGGGATATCAGGCAGCGGCCGCCAAAGCAGCGGAGCTGGCAGAAAAAAACATCTTTCTGGCTACCGGTCTGAAAACCCTGCCCCTATTTGCAGCCGCCGCTCAAGCCGCCGGCAAAAAGGTGATCGCCAGGATTACGCCGGACCCGGAAGGAGTGCGCCGCTGCCTGGAGCTGGGCATCGGGCCGGGAAATATCGTGGCTATGCAGGGACCCTTTTCAGCCCAGCTGAACCAACAGCTATTCATTCATTACCGGGCCGACTTGCTGGTAACCAAAGAAAGCGGCGCCGCCGGCGGCACTGACGCCAAGCTGGAAGCCGCCCTGGCTTTAGACCTGCCGGTGATCTTAATCACCAGACCGCCGGCGCCCGCGGGAGCATGCGAAGATATAGAGGAACTGCTGGCCAATATTCCTTGGAATGAAAGGACGTCAAAAACATGAAAACCGCCATTATTATTCTTAGTCACGGCAGCAGGCTGCCGGAAGCCCAGGCCATGCTGCAGCGAATAACCGCCATGGTTACCGCCGCAGTAGATGAAAAATTTATCGTTATTGGCGCGGCGCTGCAGTTTAACCAACCGGACCTGCCCGCAGCCATCGCCCGGGCCGCCGAACAGGGCGCCGGGCAGATTGCGGTAGTGCCGCTGTTTTTATACCGGGGACTGCATATGCAGCGGGATATCCCGGAGATTCTAACCGAGCAGAAGGAACGCTACCCGGAGATAAAAATATCCATGACCGAACACATCGGAACCGACCCGCGTCTGCTGGACATTATCATCGACCGGGCCAAGGAGGTGTCAAACAATGAACTATAATATTAATCCGTCGGCCATCGAGCAGGAAAGCATGGCCATCATCGAACGGAACATTCCCGCCCTGCTGGACCTCCCGGCGGGTGAACAGGCCATTATCAAAAGAATTGTGCATACCACCGGGGACTTTAACATCGCGCCTCAGGTACGTATTCACCCGCTGGCCATCGAAGCCGGGCTGGCGGCCCTGAAAAGCTCCTGCACCATCATTACCGACGTTAAAATGGCTTTGGCCGGCATGAACAGAAAAAAAATGGCCGAGCTTAACGTTACCGCCATCTGCCGGATCGACGACCCGGAAGTAGTAGCGCGGTCCAAACAAACGGGGGAAACCAGGGCCCGGGCCGCCATGCTCTTCGCCGCGCCTCTGGACGGGGATATCGCCGTAATCGGCAACGCGCCTACGGCGCTGTTTACTTTATGCGAAATGATTGAAGCCGGCCTGGCCAGCCCGGCGCTGGTGGTCGGAACACCGGTGGGGTTCGTGGGCGCCCTTGAATCCAAAGAAGTCTTGATGGCCATGAACAAAGTGCCCTACGTCACCGTCACCGGCACCAGGGGAGGCAGCACCATTGCCGCGGCGGTAATTAACGCCTTGCTTTACATGATTTAACACATTTTGCCAGTATTTTTTCTTCCGGCCGGGTAATACTATCATTTGCGCGGAAAGGAGGAGAAAATGAACGCTTATTTTTCCAAATTGACCGGTGTTTTACTGTCGGCACTGTGCTTTTTCTGGTTCCTCTGCGGCACAGCCGGCGTCCAAGCGGAAAAGGAAAAAGAAGTGCTCAGCACTGCCGCGAAAACAACTATTTACACCATTAGAACCGGGGACACTTTATCCGGGATAGCCAGGCATTTTAACGTGGATTTAAAACAGTTAATCCGCGCCAACCGTCTGGAAACAACAGTGATCCAACCACGCCAAAACCTGCTCATTCCGGCGCCGGGACAGTCGGAAACAACAGTCCTTTCCCGGGGCAATATATCCAGAGAAGAACTGATGCTGCTGGCCCGCATTATTCACGCCGAAGCAAGGGGTGAAGATTTCCAGGGCCAGGTAGCGGTGGGAGCGGTAATCGTCAACCGGGTGCACAGCAAGTTTTTTCCCCATACCATCAGGGAAGTGGTTATGCAGAGCAACAAGCATGTGTTTCAATTTACACCGGTTGCCAACGGCACCATTAACCTGGAGCCGGACCAGTCGTCCATTAAAGCCGCGTTGGCCGCCCTGGAAGGAAACGACCCGACCGGCGGAGCATTGTTCTTTTACAATCCCGCCATCAGCACCGATACCTGGATCACCACACTGCCTGTCATAACGCGGATCGGCAAGCATGTTTTTGCCACCAAAGCTTAGCTCGAGGTTCGAGGTTCGAGACCATGCAGTGCTTGCTCATACGCAAAGCCAAGGCAGGCCAAACCGTTAACCGTAAGCGATTTCTCGGAGAGCATGAGCGCACGGTTAACTCGAGGTTCGAAGTTCGAGGTTCGAGGTTCGAAACTATGCAGTGTTTGCCCATACGCAAAGTGAATACGGCACGCCAAACCGTTAACCGGAAGCGATTTCTCGTAGAGCATGAGCGCACAGTTAACGGTTTGGCGTGCCGCTCGATGCCGAACAGTAACTGTT
>WQUS01000007.1 GCA_009781965.1 Bacillota bacterium
TTCCACGTCGGACTGATCTTCTTTCAGACCAAACGACAACCTGATAGCGGCGGGCGCTGCGCTTAAATCAGCGGCGGGGAGGTCGCGGGACGCCAACGTAACAGAGCTCTGCTTTGCGACAACATCCACTTTGGCCAAGGATTCATCAGCCGGCAGATTATCCGGCGCATACGCAAGGGCCAGGTTCCAGCTCGCCTCATATGATCCGACGGGCAGCGGGGTGTAGTTCCCATATAGGAGATATCCGGCGAGCCCATTTGATGTCATACTGTCGCCGCTCGCCTGTCCATTTTGCGTTCCAAAACCGGCCAAATTGAAATTCTCTTCGTACTGGTCGGACAGTTTTTGCACCGTCATGCCGTTTAGCTGCAGAATTGTGCCCTCATTCGTATACAGGCGAAACTCCACGCTCTCTGTCTCGGCCGGGAAACTAAAATTCAAGCTAACAGAACTGTTTCCACCCTCCTGCAGCTGCGCGCCGGTTAACGGTACTTGTTGTATGGATACCCCACCGTTTATGGCCACATCGAGGGTTCCGGCCTCTCCCGCCACGGCGTTCAGCAAACTGACATCGGCTGTCAGGCGATAACTTCCCTCGGGCACAGTGATGCTGGGGCCAAAAGCCAAGTATCCGGGCTCCCCGGAGGAGACAAGCCCGCCTGTCTCAGTTTGGCTGTTTTGTGAAAAAAAGCAAGACGGATCAATGTGAACCTCAGTAGAGGCATCTGCGCTTGACTTTGTGCCCGGGATTTTGTAAAGACAGCCGTTTGAGACGACCTTTATAAGATCAATCGCCTGATTGTCAAAAAAGGGAATCGGGCCGTAGGTGCTTTGAAGAATAAATTTTTCGCCGTCTGCTCCGATATCTTCCAGGTGCACACACCTAAGGGGTTGGGTGGGCATCAAAAATTGGAAAAAACCGCGCAGCCGGTTATTGTTAAAAACGGTTGTGGCGCGGAAATACGCAGGTGAATCTTGTCCTTTCACGATATCCGTGATCTCTGACAGCTTTGTATTGGTATTCTGCGCGTCAACAATTATCATGTTCACCGCTCTAACGCCGGTTATGGCAAAGAACAGAGAAAAAGCTGCAACGGCAATAACCGTGCGCAAGACCCTTCGCTTGGGCCGGCTTAAATAAACGGCTACAACCAGAGACACAATTAGGGCAAATATAAGGGCATTACTGATGGTATAAGGCCCCACTCTAAAGGGATACACGGACACAACATTGGCCATGTTAAATCCCGAAGTAAACGGATAGACACGGAAACGAAGATAAGTAACAATTCCCGTGATCAACAACAATCCCCAGCTTGCCAAAAAGCTGTAACGCGTTCCTTTTGTTTTTTCCAGCAAAAATATAAACCCGACACTCGCCGTCAACAGTACAAGCGGTTCATTATAGCGCCCATAAATGGCGTGATCCATCCTTGCTATGTCAAGCATGGAAAGAGAACTGATGCAAATGGTGGCAATCGCGCTGATCAACAAGAGCGGATAAAGAAATTGAAGCGGCGACAGCTCTCTTTTTGCCCGCATGTCTTTCACGATGTGGTATGTTTCCAGCGCGCTTTTCATAAGCCCAAGGGGAAAGAGCAAAAACGTGGCGTATCCCAAATAGAAAAGCTGACCGGATAACTCTTGCAGGAAAAGCAAAAGGCCCCTCAGATTCAGGTGTGTTCTCAGGTTTGCCAGAATAGAGACATAATCGTTTGTAGTATTACCCGCATAGAGAGGTTCGATCAGGTTGTATTTTATCTCGCTGTGCACAACAATGCATACCGCCAGGACAAGAAAAAAAGAAAAAAATTCTTTTCGTTTTAGTGTTTTGCGAAAAGTCAGGAAAATCACCATGAACGCAACGGCAACCAGTATTCCCAAGTTCCTTTGGTGTATCATATAGAGGAAAAAAGAAAGGAACGCAACAACGGACGCGTGAAAAATGTTTGGTTTTTCAAAAAGCCGCACGACGAAGAAGAAAAGAGCGGAAAGGATGAACAAAATCGCGGCTTCGGACCACGCAATATAGGATTGAAAAATATAGGCTGGGTAAAGGCACAAACAGAAAGAAATCCCCATAAGCAGCAAACGATTTAGTTGGGCGAACAGCTTTGATAAGGTCGCATAATTAAGCAAAAAACTGCCCACAACAAACAGACAATTCAGCACGATGGCAGATTGATAGAGCCACTGTGCCGGAACTAACCAGAACAACGGCACCAGAAACAGCGAATAGCCATAAGAATAGTAAAACGAGAAGGACAGCGCGCTGCTCCAGTTTAAGCCGGCCAAATGTGCGGCATTCC
Organism: Bacillota bacterium; assembly: GCA_009781965.1. Taxonomy (GTDB): domain Bacteria; phylum Bacillota; class Desulfotomaculia; order Desulfotomaculales; family Desulfallaceae; genus BRH-c8a. The sequence continues at coordinate 2,310 of WQUS01000007.1, forward strand.
CCCAATAGCCCAACTCGTCGTCAAGCACATAAGGAACATGCATGTTTGCAATGTACAGCAACCGGATCACGAGAAGCGCAACGATAAACGTAACCAGCAAATACCGTTCTTTATGACGGATAATGTGCGTAAAACACGGCCTGATTCGATGCAATTTTTTTACCCTCTCCCTAAATCGTTGTGCCGGGACTATGATTGGCCCTATATACCAACGTCTTGCCCAGAGTCACAGTTTCGGCGCCTGTAGTCATCTATAACTTCGCGGATTCCTTGCGCAAAAGGTATCGTGGGCCGGAACCCGGTATCCTGAAACAAAGCGGAAGGATTGATCATGGAATGGGACAGAGAGCCGTTTTTATAGGGGATTTCCCCAATCCCCAGAGGCAAGAGCGGATCAATCAAATCTCGTATCATAAATACATATTCTTTCAAGGGCAGATTGTCTCCATTTCCAATGGAATAAAATGAGGAAGGGAATTCCAGACAGCCGATCTTGTACAGCGCGTCCGCCGCATCAAGGATATGAATGTAATCCCATCGTTGCTCCATTTTAGTTAGGCTCGGCCGCTGCTGCGCCACTAAACTGCGCATAACATAGAAAATCACGTTGTTATCCTCTCGCCCAATCCCATACATACTGGCAATAACCGCATAGATAAAACGGATGCCCAAATCTTGGCATAGGGCTTGGCAGAGAAAGCGGCCGGCAATTTTCGCGCACCCATAGGCGTTATCCGCCGCGGGGCGGGTAGCGGCGTCAATGGGCTCAGCGGCCCCCAGATACTCCATGGTAGAACCCGGAGAGACAAACTTTTTTGCCCCCATCCGCGCCGCTAAACGCACGGCGTTCAGGCAGTAAGTTACATTTTCATACTGCATGCCGAAGTCTTCCCGATGCTCCGGGGCAACCCCTTGCCAGGCAAAGTGATAAAATATATCCGGCTTCCCCTCCGGCGGCACAAATTGATCCAGTGACTGCATCTCACAGGGCTGAAAACTGATCAATTGGCTTTTCGGCAGATTGGTATTACAGGCTTCTCGATCGATGGCCAGCACCCGGATCCCGTCCTCAACCAACCGACGGGCCAAATGGCTTCCTAAGAACCCATTTGCCCCGGTAATCACCACATATCGCATGGCGCCCCCCATGGCTACCGCATCATTTTGATCAAGTCAAATAGCTTACAATTTGGCGTTGCATTTCGGCGAGTAAATCGCCATGTTGAAGATAAATCTTGCCCCACGCAACGGTCATTTTCACAGCGTCTTCAATATGCCAGCGTGGTTTCCACCCGAGTACACGCAAGATCCGCGCACAGTCGAGCTTCAAAAAACCAGCCTCATGCGGCGCCTTTTCCTGGGTCAAGCCAATCCATCTTGCCCCTTCACCCCACAATTTGCAGAATAAGTCTGCCAATTCGCCCGTGGTCACACAGTCACAGTACTCCGGCCCGATATTGTATGCTCCCGCCAGAGCAGGGTCTTCATACTGAGCTTGCGCCACGCATAAATAGGCGCATATCGGCTCCAACACATGCTGGTAAGGCCGAATAGAGCCGGGGTTCCGCACCACGATATCCGAGCCGCTCTCCATACTGCGCATACAATCCGGAATAATTCTATCTACCGCAAAGTCGCCGCCGCCTATGACGTTACCGGCGCGGCACGTAGATACCGCAATCCCCGCATCGTTAAGAAATGAGCGCTGGTAAGCGCCGGTCACCAATTCAGAGCATGATTTTGAATTGGAGTAGGGATCGTGGCCGTCCAATCGGTCAGTTTCCCTGTAGCCCCATTCCCACTCATGGTTCAGGTATACTTTATCGGTAGTTACATTGATTACGGAGCGAACGCCGGGGCATTTTCGTACCGCTTCCAAAAGATTGACCGTTCCCATAACATTCGTGCCATAAGTATAGACCGGATTGATATAACTCTCCCGAACAATGGGCTGCGCCGCCATGTGGATCACAATCTCCGGTCTATATTGGGCCATGGTTCCGGCCAGCTTATCCAAATCCCGGATATCTCCCTCTACAAAGATAATCCGATTCTTTAGATCCAGCACATCGAACAGGCTGGGGGTAGTGGGCGGCTTTAGCGCATAGCCAATGACCGTGGCGCCATGCAGGGACAAAAGCAGGCTCATCCAAGCGCCCTTGAATCCAGTAGCGCCCGTTATGAATACGGTCTTGCCACAGTAGAAATCCGGGTCAAACATGCTTTCACCATACTTTCCATGGGGCCTTGTTATGAGCAAGAAGCGCCTCAAGCTGTTCCTTATCCCTCAGAGTATCCATACACTGCCAGAACCCTGTATGCCTATAGGCCATCAACTGGCCCTGATTTGCCAATTCTTCCAAGGGCTCATGCTCCAGAACCGTCATATCCCCTTGAATAAAGTCAAATATCTCCGGTTGGAACACCATGAAGCCCCCGTTGATCCAACCGCCATCTTCCGTGCGCTTCTCAACAAAAGAGTGGATGCGGTTGGACTCGTTTATATCCAATACGCCATAGCGCCCGCCGGGTTGAACAGCCGTCAGCGTGGCCAACTTCCCACTGGACTCATGAAATGCCGCCAACCTATTGAGATCGACATCAGAGACGCCATCCCCATATGTCAACATAAACGGCTCATTCCCAATAAAGGGCTGCACTCTCTTCACGCGGCCGCCGGTCATGGTGTTCAGCCCTGTATCAACAACGGTCACCTTCCAAGGCTCTGATACATTGTGATGAATCGTCATCGTGTTCCCGTTGGCAAAATCATAGGTGACATCACTTTGATACATGTAATAGTTCGCGAAATACTCTTTTATGACTTGAGCCTTATAGCCGCAGCAAATAATGAACTCCTGGTATCCATAATAAGAATAAATCTTCATGATATGCCAAAGGATTGGATTCCCGCCGACATCAATCATAGGTTTGGGTCTAAGATGGCTTTCCTCTGAAATTCGGGTACCAAATCCGCCAGCCAAAATAACAACTTTCATATGCAATATCCTTTTTCCCAGTTGAATTGCCTATGGATCAGGTCAACCCAAATGCCGAGTTTGAGTTGCGGTTTCTTTTTGTACTGAACTTTTTGCAAAGTCAAATATGCCCATGCAACATCCTGCGAATCTTTCGATATATTCTTTTCATCAGCCCGATCGGCCCAGAAGATGTCCGCGTAGAGGGCTGTGCCGGCGGTGTGGGCTCACCCAATTGCTGAGCCGGGACACTGCTGCGTATCAAGATGTGGATGAGTTTTTCATAACAAGGAGTATTGCGGGCATATTTCCAATATAAAGTACCCATATCCCCATCCGGCACATAGCAGGGAAATCGCTGTTCCGGGTAATGAATGATCTTTGGATGCTTTCTGGCTTCCATACATTCGTCGTACAATCTTTGTGGGAGGAAGCGGTTGATAAGGTCGGCGCTTTCAGGCCTCAGATGAAAAACATTCCACTCTTGGCCTATATATTTAATTTTTCCCTTATAAAGCACATTAAGAAGATCCTGATCATGAAAAATATATTTTCGCGCAATGGCGGCCTCCATGATCTCATTTTGGCTATATTTTGCGCTTATCTCTTTTACATTGAATAAGATGACCCCGGCCTGGATATATTCCCCTGGCTTATTGAGACCGATAGATTTAAAGTAATCCCGCATCTCATTGGGATAAGACTGCCAGCTCGCGATCAGCGCATCATAGGTCGCAGCCAGATAAAAACCACTGATATCCGTATCGTACAGCAAAGAGACGTCAGCGTTTACGGCTATATCACTGTCGAGATACAGTACCTTGTCATAATCGGCCATGAAACTGAGCAAAAAGAGACGGTAATAGGTATAACGGTTGTAATTCGCCTCTATTTTGTTTGAATCAATCATTCCCACAAGCGTACTCACATCCACAAACCGGATCGTAATATTGTCGCGCCCATGCGCCATGGACGAGATCTGGTTCATATTGTTGTGGCTCATATCGTCAATCAAAATAACAATGTCGTAATTGCGGTTCAAAGAGGCGTTATGAATGATCGAATAAACCAAAACTTCCAGAAAACAGCCAAAGAAATCGCTCGAGACACAAAGAATAGCCACACCATCTTTATATGCTGGGATGACCGCCTTATCGGAATCCAGAACAACGGCATCCAGTTGCCCGTCATTATAAATATCGCGTCCGGCATATTCACCGTTGTGAAAGGCTGGCATAAATGTCGTCACATATTCGATTGCGTTGCAGAGCTTTTTGATCACATAGTCCCAGGTATACTGTCGATTGATATATTGCAGCGCATTTTCTTTCATATCGCTGTTATCGTTTGAGGCAATCAGTAATCGGGTGGTATATTCACTGAATTCCTGCTGGCATGTATAATACAACCCGGCGCCGCTCTTATCGCAATGACCGCGAAGAACACTGCATCTGGCATTTACAAGCGCAGGTATGCCTAAGGCAAAACCTTCGAGCAATGCGATGCACAGGCTCTCATATTCAGACGGAGCGATCATAAAGCTCGCGCCAGCGATACAGTCATATTTCATTTGTTCATCCACAAACCCTGTTGAAATAATATCATCCCGGGCGGGAATCTCCATGGCAACGGTGCCGATCAGCACTAATTTTAAATCAGCCGAATGATTCTTTTTGTAATGAATGAAATATGTGATCAGTTCATCACAGCGTTTTGAAGCGTCCACTCTACCGACATAAACCATATACGGGGACTCTACTCTGTACTGCCGCTTGAAGTTTTCGGGATTCACTTTTTCAGGGACTTTTACCCCTGTTCCGACCACATCCCCTTTTATAAAATAATTATGAAAGAGCCCTTGGACAAACTGCTTCTCTTCCTCTGTCAGAAAACAAAAATACCGGGGAATACCAAACAGATTTTTATAGATACTTTGCCTGATCCACGGCTCATCATGTGCCGTGGGGATGAAGATGGACTTGTTTGCCACAAGAGGAATACCAAGAACGGAATGGTAGTAGATATACGTAATAAAGATAAATACGTCATAATCCTTCCGATGTTTATCAATATAGTCAATCAGTTCCGGACAACAGGGCCCTTGGGCCTGTATCCATTTTTTATCATACTTCAGTTCGGTGGGTTCGCCGGCATTTATCCTCTTCAGCTGCCTTTGACACAGCCTGCCGAATTCCACAGTTTGCCGCAGTTGGGTTGTTGGAAACCTGATTACTTTCGTTCCATTTATTTCCGTTTCTCCCCGGGGATAATAATTTGCCCAGGTGTTGTAGTCCAGACACGTGGTGGTCAAGACGTCCACATCATAGAATTTCTTTAAATTTGCCACATACTGCATCGCAAGATATTCCGCTCCGCTGCCGATCTCGGTTCCATATCTATGCACGACAAGGGCTACTTTTTTCATGTCAGATCCTCTCCCCGGAAACTGCTCACAACACGATATATCTTCTCAAAAACAATGTCCTCATGAAAATCTTTCAGGCGCTCCCGCTGAATGTCTATAAGCCTTCGCCTGATATCCGGATCGCTTACAATCTGATCAATAATTTTTGAAACCAAAACAGGATCTTTTTCATCGATCAGAACGCCGGCATCCCCAAGGGTATCCGGAATTGCCGAACTTGCGTACGCTATGATGGGGACATCAAACATCATGGCCTCGACAAGCGGAACGCAAAAACCCTCATGTTCGCTCATGCATAGAAAGATATCCGCCACACGATAAAAAGCAAGGATCTCGGCGAAAGAGATATGCCCCGGAAATATTACATCTGATAAGTCAAGCGCCTGGATGTATTCC
>WQUS01000008.1 GCA_009781965.1 Bacillota bacterium
GCTTTGCTGGCCGACGGGGATACTGTCAATGTGGATATGGCTGCCATGCGGGAGAAAATGACCGCTCTTGATTTTGCTTCGGTACAATCGGCTGTGGCCGGCTTGGGCCATGTGGGTGAAGCGCACTGCCGGGTTGAGGTGAAGGAATGAAGAGATATTATTTGCTGGCGGCGGTTATTTGTTTGCTGATTTTGGGGCCTGTGGCTGCGGTATCCGCTCATGGGGTGGACATTTCTTATGGCAGCGTCAATAGCATAGAAATTACCGCCAAGTACGATACCGGCGAGCCGTTTAGCGGGGCCCAGGTGTCGGTTTACGCACCGAATAACCCGGCCAAAATTTGGGCGGCCGGCAAATGCGATGCCCAGGGCCGCTTTACCTTTACCCCGGATCCCGCCTTGCCGGGTGTTTGGGATGTGCAGCTGCGCGAGGCCGGTCATGGCGCCGTGGCGCATATCACTGTGGCGGGCGCGGTGCAATCAGGTACGACCGGGTTTACCGCCCTGCAAATGGTGCTGATGGGCGCCTGTGTCCTTTGGGGTTTGGCGGGCACAGCCTTGTATTTCTCCAGGAGGAAGAGCTAATGCATATACCGGACGGAATTTTGCCCGCCAGTGTTTGCGTGGGCGGTTATATCACCACCGGGGCGGCGACCTGGTATTCGCTGCGCAAAATAAACCGCAGCGAGAACCCCCGGGAGGGGATCCCCCGGGCATCATTGCTGACCGCCGCTTTTTTGGTGGCTTCCTGGGTGCATATTCCGGTTCCTCCCACCAGCGTGCACCTGCTGTTAAATGGATTGCTGGGCGCGTTGCTGGGCGTTTACGCTTTTCCGGCCATTCTAATCGGTCTTTTCTTTCAGGCGGTGATGTTTCAGCACGGCGGGCTCACCACGCTGGGGGTAAACGCCACGATTATGGGCGTGCCGGCGATGATTGCTTACCTGGTGTTTCGGGCCCGCAAGATATTCGGCGCGGATAAACGCATGGTCACGGGGGTTTTCGGTTTTCTGGCCGGCGCATCCGGTGTGGCGCTGGCGGCGATAGCCGCTTTTGCGCTGCTGATTACCACCATCCCGTCTAATATCGACGTAGCGGCGGAACGGACCGCCATCATTACGGTGACCTTGGCCTATATTCCCCTGATGCTGCTGGAAGGCGTGTTTACATCTTTGGTAGTGTCGTTTTTGCTGAAAGTAAAGCCCGAGCTGCTGGAGGGCCGCTAAATGGAAATGCAACTGGACCGGTACGCTTATCTGGATAAACCTTTGCACCGCTGGGAGCCGCGCTGTAAACTGGCGGGGATCATGGTCCTGATTTTTGCCTTTTCTTATGTCCGGGATCTGAGGCTGTTGCCGGTAATCCTGGCGCTAAGCGGGGGGATGTATCTTTATTCCGGGCTGCCCGGTTCGTTTTTGCTGTCCCGGCTGCGGCTGCCCGCTTTGTTTTTAGTGGCGGTAGCGCTGATATTACCCTTTGTCTCCGGGCCCACCGTGCTGATGCACCTCGGTCCTCTGACTCTGAAGGAAGAAGGGTGCCTGGAACTGCTGCGGATAACGGTAAAATTCCTGGCTATCCTGACGATGGCGATCATGCTGTTCGGCAGCATGCCTTTCCTCACTGCCGTCAAGGCCATGCGCGGACTGGGTTTGCCCGTTATTCTGGCCGATATGACTATGTTCGCTTACCGTTATTTGTTTGAGATTGGCGACGACCTGAAAACCATGCAAACCGCCATGGGGCTGCGTGGTTTCCGTAACAATAAACTGGGCGGCGCCGGCTCTTTGGCGGCGCTGGCCGGTACGATTCTGGTACGCAGTTTTGAGCAATCGGACCGGGTTTACAAAGCCATGATCCTCAGAGGGTACGGTCAGCCCGCTTCGTATCAAGAGGATTTTCACGCCCGACCGGTTGACGTGGCCGGGATGCTGCTTTTAATATTGGCTGCCGCGGCCATTGTGGCTGCGGAACTGCTCTGGCGTTAATGAGCCGGGCAGACAATATTTTATTACGGGGGAGCTTAGCGATGCCGTCACAAGAACCGTCCCGACAAAAAACTTCATCCCCTTTCGCGCTGGAATCGGCCGCTCTGGCCTTTAGTTATCCTGATCGGCGTCCGGTGCTGCAGAATGTAAATTATAGCATCAAGCCCGGTGAACGGGTGGGTTTAATCGGTCCTAACGGCGCGGGGAAGACTACGCTGTTCATGCTCGGCTGCGGGGTGCTGAAACCGACTGCCGGCGAGGTGCGCCTGTTCGGTAAGCCGGTGCTTCCCGGTTCCTTTCATCCCGAGGTGGGTATGGTCTTTCAAAATCAAGACGACCAGTTATTTTGCCCTTCGGTACGGGACGACATTGCTTTCGGGCCGCGTAATTTAGGTTTGTCCGACGCGGAAGTAGCAGAACGGGTCCGGGAGGCTTTTGCCGTCACCGGTATCAGCGAGCTGGCGGAGCGGCCGCCCCATCATCTGTCCGGCGGCGAAAAAAGGCTGGTAGCCATTGCCGGAGTGCTGGCCATGCGTCCCAAACTAATTATTTATGACGAACCGACCTCGAACCTGGACATCCGCTACCGGCGGCGGCTGATTAACTTTTTGCAGAACGCCCGGGAAACCTTGCTGATTGCCTCCCATGATCTGGAGTTTATTTTGGAAGTCTGCACCAGGGTGTTGCTTCTCTACGAGGGGACGATTAAGAGTGACGGTAATGCTTATGATATTCTAGGGAATGTAGCTTTGATGGAGGAACATGGGCTGGAACGGCCCCACTCCCTGGTCCCTCATACCGAACCGCACCACCAAACCAGGGGGGCCGGTCTGGAGTAAAGTTTAAAGGAG
>WQUS01000009.1 GCA_009781965.1 Bacillota bacterium
ACCGACCTGTGGGTCATAAATATTTTGCCACATCAGTGTAGTTACGATACCGGGGACAATCATCGGAAGGACAAAGAGAAATCTGAACCAATATTTTTGCCGGCGTTTTATTAATGAATTGATCAGCTTGGCTACCAGCAGCGGCACGGTCAGCGTCTTAATCAGCCCCGCAACCAGCAGAATTAGCATGTTACCGACGCCCGTGAGAAAATAGCCCTCTTTGACCATCGTTACAAAGTTTTCAAACCCCACAAACTTAATCGTGGGAGACCTAGCGCTCCAGTTGGTAAACGCGCGCGTCACCGCCATAAACACCGGGTAATAGCCAAAAACCGCAATCAGTGCGAAAGTAGGCAGCAGCAGAAGATATGCCAGCCTGTGCTTATAAAGAATTTCAAAAAATCGCCTAACAACTCTCCTGATTGAGAGTACTGCCATCGCGAGCAGGAAAAGTAATACGATAGGCAACGTCAAACTTAGGACAAAAAGCAGCTGCTTATACTGTCCCAACAGCTTGACGGTTTGCATCTGGTCAATGTCCAGCCGGTAAATAAAATCTCCCGGGCCGGTAAAATACATATGTTTATCGGTCACCGCAATCCCTGTGACAGGCACATCATAATGACTGGACACCTGCTCGGCGCCGTCACTGTTAGTCAGAATAAAAACACCCGCATCCTTCGCTGGGCTTGAAACTGCGAATCCAACCCATTTATCGTCTGGGGTGGCCGCCATCGCCCAGCCGTCCACTTTCGGGTCGGAAACCTGTACCTGGAGTGTCTGATTTAAATCACTGTCAAAAGTATAAAAAAGCCCTCTCTTCACATAAACATACATGCCGCTTTCCGTATATTGCGCGGCAAAAATCTGACTGTTCATGCGTGCGCTTTTCAGTATATTGCCCTTCAAATCGTAAATGCGAAGGTTACCATTGTCGTCACCGGTGAAAAACTCCGTGCGGTCGTTATTGAAACCCGCCGCGCGCACAATTGTTCCCGCCGGGATATTTAACAACTCATTCCCATGCCCGTCATAGAGTAAGATCTTATGTTTTGGCGAACTAATCCCGGCGGATACCAGCAACATATCCCCCCCGGGAGTCACATCAAGTTTATATACTTTGAGTCCAATATCTTTCTTTTCCAGAACCTCGCCCGTCGTGGCGTTCAATATGTATATGTTGTGGTCATCAGAGCCCACATAAGCGATACCGTTCACGGTATCAAACGCCATGTCGTTTACGATCCCTCGCGTTTTTAGCTCCCAGCTTTTTTCGCCGTTTTCGCCGAAAGCGGTCAGAGAGCCATCTTGGGCTGAGACATAAATCATACTGCCTGACGGATTGCAAAAAATCCCGGAATTCTGAAGACCGGTTCCGAATCCCGCGGGATGCACTACATCCGCGGCCGAGGATGCCTGAAAATACAGGACTAGAACCGCCGCAAAAACAGCGAGAAATACCACAAATATTACAGCCCATTTTACGCTGATATTTTTCATAGAAATGTCCCCTCCCGCGTGTGACGAAACCGGGGGAGGGATTAACCCTCCCCCTTGAAATTATTTACTTACTCACTCCGGCAGGCGCGTTTTGCGGATTTTCCAAGTCGGTCTTGGAGATGTTATAAACTTTCATGGAATCAGCGAACCACTGGTCAATATTGGCCTGATGCAACTGTGCCCATTTATTCACATCGATTTTACCGTTTAAGAGGTCCTGCGTGTAGGAATACCACTGGCGCAGGGACTCCTGGACGTCAGCCGGCGCTCCGCGCGAGAACGCAACCGTGTTAGAGCCCAACCCCTGGAAGTTCCCTATGAGCTTGATATCTCCGTACAGTTTGGCGTACTCATCAGGAAGTGAAACACCCTTTACAAGCGGGGGGCCGCTCACGGCCATACCGTTGGCAAGGCCGGTACCAAGGAATTTGCCATAGCCTTCCTGAGATGACCAGTACATGAGGAAGTCCATAACAAGGTCATTGTGCGCGGGGTCTTTATTGATGGCGCCGACATTACCATCCGCAATCTCAATCGTACGGGCCGGCGCTTCCACAAGCGGACCAGTCATGGACGGCATATTGAACGAGCCCATGTTAAAGAAAACGGGATCCTGAATAACAGCGTTATCGACGCCAACCGCGTTGCCGGTAAGCTCGCCGCCGGCTTTTACCGTCTTCATATCATTGACATAGCTCGAAATTCTCCATCCGCCGTCGAGATACATGGCTGCTTTTCCCTGATAAAACAGCGGCAGAGAGTTGGAGGTGCCAAAGAAAGCGTTGCCGCCCGCATATTTGGGGAACACCTTGGCCAACTCGGTCATGATATACTTATACCCGTCGCTGTCAGCGCGGAGAGTACCGTCGACAACCGCTTTGCAAAAGCGGACTGGGTTTCCGGTGACGTTGGAATTGGCGTCATTATACGGATCGGTTGGGTCATATTTCCACACGCCGTCTACCTCGGGATCATAGCAATAATCTCCCGGCTGAGCTCTGATGACATTGATGTAATCACGGCAAACCTGATCCGCGTAAACCTGCGCGAGCCATCCCATCTGAAGCGCCCAGAAAGACTGGAAGTCGCCGGGAACCGCGAGTGGCTGATATCCGGCCGCGTCGAGCTTCTGGCACACGTTAATCATTTCATCCCAAGTGGTCGGCGGGGCAACGCCCACTTTATCGAAGATATCCTTGTTGTAAAACCAAGCCAGCTGAACCGTTTGCAGAGAAAGGTTGAACCATTCACCTTTGAACTGGTCAACGTTGTTCTGCGATTTGAAATCAAACTGATCCTGCCAGGGACCGCCGGAGTACGGGCTGGTTTGACT
>WQUS01000010.1 GCA_009781965.1 Bacillota bacterium
CGCCTTTATATTTTATTTCCGTAGGAAATGTATCAATACCTCTTATCCTCTATATTAAAAACACCACTATATCGCTTTTACTACCTTCGGTTCTTAGGTCACACGATAGCCGCATATGCCCGGCGAAGGGTGCAAAGCGCTGTAGTGAAAACATTTTTAGTGAAATTCCCCGCTGGAGAAGACCAAACGGAAAATCGAAACCTTTGAAGGTGAAGTAAAAGCTGCCCGGCGCAAACAACCAGTTGATAGCTCTGGCTTGCTAAGCAAGAAAAGGCTGTTTGCAAGCGCCTATCCGGGCAAGGGCTTCGGAAGCGGATTCTTCACGAGTTTTCACTACAGCGCTTTGCACCCTTCGCCGGGTTTAGGAGGCTAATCCTGTGACAGACTAAGCGATGAATTGGGGTTTGGTGGTGTTCCTATTGCAACAATAACCGAAGAGGATGTAATTGAGAAAATAGCAATTGCAGACAAATAGTCCGAATGTCGTAATACATGATAAAATTTTAACCACGGAGCCTCCTCACATCGTTCCGCTGTGAACCATCTTTGTGGTAACTTAAACTGGAGGTTTTCTGGTACGATGATGATAGTTCCGTAAGACAGCTATAGCCCATTGTACTCTGGAGCGATAGTGCCCCACACGGAGACTGGCTCCGGCACGACAAACCATCATTGGTGAGGCAAATTCTGTGTATGCAGAACGAGCACTCCCCCAGGCAAGACTTTACCTATTGTCTACCGGGCCTTACGGAAACTTATATACCAGGAGGCAAGAGATATGGAAAAGGCAGCGCCCGCAGTATTTAATGAGCTACGACGAAATGTGGCCGGGATTGATTTGGCCGGGAGAGCAGACCATTATGTGTGCGGTCCGCGCCGGGACGATGGAGGGTACGACATAGAAGCATTTGGAACGACCACGCCTGAGCTGTACCGGATGTTGGAATGGCTGCAAGAGCGGAAGGTAGAGTCTGTGGCGCTGGAGAGTACCAGCGTGTATTGGATACCGGTTGTAGATTTATTGGAGGCAGCCGGGATTGAAACAGTACTGGTTGACCCCCGCGAGGTGAGAATGGTACCTGGGCGTAAGAGCGATGTAAAAGATTGCCAGTGGTTACAGAAGCTGCACAGTTGCGGTTTACTGCATGGGGCGTTTCGGCCACCTGAAGCGGTAGCTGCGGTTAGGACAATACTGCGAGAGAAAGATACGCTTGTGGCGATGCGTGTACAGGCGATCCAGCAGATGCAGAAAAGTCTTGACCAGATGAATATCCGAGTGCATCATGCGGTATCCGATATAGACGGCAAGACAGGGACGGCGATTATCAAAGCTATTGTGGAAGGGGAGAGAGACCCGGTGAAGCTGGCGGCGTTGCGAGACAGTCGTTGCAAAAAGAGTGAGAAAGAGATAGCTGACCATCTTACCGGCACATGGCGGGAGGAGCATCTGTTTACGCTTTCCCAGGCATTTAAGACCCTGCAATTTCTTGATGAAAGGATAGCGGCGTATGAAGTGAAAGCATCGCAGATGTTTGCCGCCTTGGCAGCTACCACTGATAAGAGTGAAACGCCACCGCCTGCGACAGAGGGTGATAAAAAGCTTACCGCAAAGGAACGGGCGAATGCGGAAGAAAAAGCCATACTTGAACGGTTTATGGGGATAGACCTGACCACAATACCTGGCATTGGCTATGGCACGGCCAGGATTATTATATCGGAGATAGGAACCAAGTTTGATAGTTTTCCGGATGAGCATCATTTTGTATCGTACATAGGATTAGCCCCCTCGCTTGGGAAAAGTGCGGGGAAAAATGTGAAGCAGAAGAAATTCTGCAAAAACACTTCACGCGTTGGGGCTGTATTGCGTATGGGTGCAACATCGCTATTACATTCTGATACTGAACTGGGGGCCTACATGCGAAGTGTGGCACGGCACACCGACAAGAAGACTGCGGTCAAAGCGACCGCCCGGCGCATGGCTCAAATGATTTATCGGGGGGTGGTATATGGCCAGGAATATATTAGACTTGTTCGACAACCATGAAAAGATGTGATATAATGGAGACATGGGAAGGGTAAAAAAATACAATCCAAACAGTCCAGAGGCTGTTTTTAAGCGAGCTTATGGGGTTAAGCCGGCTACCTTTGATAAAATGAAGGCCATACTCCAAAAAGAATATGACAAAATGCATGCATCAGGTGGTAGTCCCCCGAAATTAGCGGTTGAGGACAAATTAACCATTACCTTAAAATATTTAAGGGAATATCGGACGATGGAAAACATCGGAATAGATTATGGAGTAAGTAAAAGTACTATATGTGAAAGTATACAATGGGTTGAAGATACTCTGACAAAAGACAAAACATTCAAGCTGCCGGGCAAGAGAGTTCTCAAAAAAGGGGGCGGCAAGCGTAAATGCATAATAGTGGATGTAGCGGAAAGCCCCATAGAACGTCCAAAAACAGGTCAAAAAGAGTATTATTCCGGAAAAAAAAACGTCATACGTTAAAAACACAAGTAATTATTGAGGAGAAAACGAGGGAAATCATTGATGTTGTCCAAGCAAAAGGAAGTGTACATGATTTTAAGATATATAAAGATTCCATTGGCAAAATTGTAGATGAGTTAATTAAGATTCTTACGGATCTTGGTTATCTTGGAATTGATAAACTGCACTTGAACAGCCTGATTCCAATAAAAGAAAGTAAAAATCATAAACTTACAAAAAAGGAAAAAATGTTCAATAAAAAACTCGCACAGCGAAGAGTAATTATAGAGCATATTAATGCCAAGATAAAAACTTTCAAAATAACTGCATATCCTTATCGGA
>WQUS01000011.1 GCA_009781965.1 Bacillota bacterium
GCCGGTTAATTTGCTTAATTGGTCGCTATAATCAATCATACCTTGACAGGCGATAATGTCAAGATATTCCTTTGTTTAACATTTAGATTTTACATTTATGGCAACAGCCCCAACAAGTTCATAATGAAACATGTCCGCTAATCCCCTATAATTTTATCAGGGGGTGGAATATTAATGAAAGCAAAAGAAATTTCACAAGCCATCGGCAGTATTTTTCTATTAATCAACGAGGCCAGTCGCTCTTATAAAATTGAGTTAATCTGTAAGTTAACTAAATCCGAAGTACGTAACATCAACTACTAACACCATTCCGCTAAAGTAACAAGATTAACACGCCTAAACTTGAGAACAGCCGCGGATGCAAGCTCCTTTTAAGACGGCTACTCATATAAATTGCGTAAATCAACTTCTTTTGACAAATATTCAATGCGGTAATTAAAAAGATCCCAGTTTAAGGCTGGGATCTTTCTAAGCATGCAAATGGCATATGGCATCTAAAAGGCCAAAAAGATACTGTGTAGCCAACATCAGCGTAACAACAAGCGCCTCGTATATAGTCATTCAGCGATAACCCCCAATCACTCGGGAGTTGCTTTAAAATATTTTTTGCCATACCAAGACACTTTTTGAGGTAATAAGACACCAATAAAACACTAAACAATAAAAAAGCTTCCGGGCCAATCCCCGGAAACCTTGATATTACTGGAGCCGACGGTCGGATTTGAACCGACGACCTGCGCATTACGAGTGCGCTGCTCTACCCCTGAGCCACGTCGGCGGGTAGTCACAAAATCGGAACACATATTATATATTAAAGGTATCACCTACCCTTTGTCAATGGTTCAAAAAAAAACGGCCGCACAAAATGCGCGTTACTGTTCACACGTTACTGTTCAGCATAATCCGGCACAAAACTATTACCGTGCGCTCATGCTCTCCGAGAAATCGCTTACGGTTAATAGTTTTGCGTGCCAGGGCTATGAGTACTAACAAACACAGGGTCTGACAATTAACAAATGCGCTTCAAGCAAATTCTGTCACCGGCGGAAAAATGTTTGCTATCATATTTCCTTGGTTAAAGGTAATACTACCATCATCGGGTCAGCAGTCCGGGTAGGGTGCGCACCTTCACCGGTTCGTTATCCGGCCCAACCAAAGTCATTGCGGACCCATTATATAAAGAAATTCCTCCCTCAAAGGGAGGGATTTCTTTATGCGGCGCAAAACTCTAGACATTAACTTGCTCCCGATAAAGCATACTTATCGAGCCGATAGCGCCCGTCGGGACCAGGTTCGACCCCTTCCAAAGTCAGCAGGCCCACTTTAATCCAGGGCCGGCCGCCAAAACCGCCCGGCGAGCCGTCCCTTTGCACCACCCGGTGACAGGGAATCACCAATGGCGTCCGATTGGTGCGCAACGCGCCGCCAGCCGCCCGGGCCGCCCGCGGGTAACCGGCCAAAGCAGCTGTTTGCCCGTAAGTAAGCAGCTTCCCCCGGGGGATCCCCATAACCACCTTTAAAATATCCCGCTGAAAGGGCTTGTAAACAGACCAATCCACGGTAAAATCCAGTGTTCTGCGCCGGCCGGCAAAATATTCATTCAGCGCTTCCGCCAAATGATACAGCTCATTCGCCGGGCCAGGCGGTTGATTAACATACCCTGCCTGAGCCAGCTCAAATAGCTTGCGTTCACAAGTAGTCTGCTCCGCTTCTGGAAGAGTGAGGCGGCTCAGGCCGGCATCCGAACAAGCGGCGGTGATCCAGCCGGCAGAGGTTTGAAACATCCAGGCCCGCATCTAATTATCCCTCCCGGCACAACACTGATCACAATATCCCATTCACGATACCCTAATTATGCCCAATTACTGATACAATCCCGCCGACAAATACCGCTCGCCGCTGTCAGGAAAAATCACTACTATGGTTAAACCACGATTCTCCTCCCGTCCGGCCAACTCCCGGGCGACATGGGCCGCGGCCCCCGAAGATATGCCTGCCAGCAGGCCTTCCTCCCGAGCCAACCGCCTGGCGGCCTCCAGGGCTTGTGCATCGGTTACCGGCACAACTGCATCTAGAATTTCTCTGTTCAATACCAGCGGCACAAAACCTGCGCCAATGCCCTGAATGTTATGTAGGCCCGGCTTACCGCCGGACAACACCGGGGAACCAGCCGGCTCCACGGCCACCACCCTGACGCTTGGTTTTCTTTCCTTGAGCGCCTCGCCGATCCCGGTGACAGTACCGCCGGTGCCGACCCCCGCCACCAGGATATCCACGCCGCCGCCGGTATCACGCCAAATTTCCTCGGCAGTGGCGCGCCGGTGGGCCTTGGGATTCTCCGGATTGACAAACTGCCCGGCAATAATCGCCCCGGGAATTTCCCCGGCCAATTCCTCCGCCCGGCGCACCGCGGCGGACATCCCTAGCTCGCCGGGAGTCAGCACAATCTCCGCCCCAAAGGCTTTGAGCAAATTGCGCCGCTCCAGACTCATGGTCTCAGGCATGGTAAAAATACACCGGTAACCCCGGGTGGCGCAGAGCATGGCCAAGCCAATGCCGGTATTTCCGCTGGTCGGCTCGATCACCACCCCGCCCTCCCGCAGCACACCGCTTTTCTCCGCCTGGTCGAGCATCCCCTGGGCAACCCGATCCTTCACGCTGCCGCCGGGATTGAAAAATTCCAATTTAGCCAGGATCCGGCCCGGCAATCCCGCGCCAAACCGCTTAAGGACCAATAACGGTGTATTGCCGATTATATCTTCGATACGCTCCCATAAAGGCATCAAATCACTCCGCGTTTGCTTATTTACCCCCGCCGCTCTTTTGCATTTTGCTCCAAGAGTCCTTCAAGGACACAATCCGGTTAAACACCGGCGCTCCCGGTTGATACTCCGCCGGATCGGCATAGAAATAGCCGTGGCGCAAGAATTGGTACCTGGCGCCCTTGGCGGCGCCGGCCAGCACCGGCTCCACGATACAATCGGTAATTACTGACACGGAATGAGGATTCACGTTGGCGGTTAAATCATCGTCCTCTTCGGGATTCTCTTTCAGAAACAGGTGGTCATACAGCCGGACCTCGGCTTTAACCCCATGCTCCGCCGCTACCCAGTGCAGCGTCCCTTTCACCTTGCGGACATCCGGCGAGGCGCCGCTCTTGGTATCGGGATCGTAGGTACAGCGCAGTTCGATTATTTCCCCGGTTGCCTCGTCCTTAACCACCCGCTCGCACTTGATGATATAGGCGTGCTTCAGCCGCACCTCCCGGCCCGGCGCCAGACGGAAGAATTTTTTGGGCGGCTCCTCCATAAAATCATCCCGCTCAATGTAGACCACCCGGGCAAAAGGCACTTGCCGGGTACCCAGGGCTTGGTTTTCCCCATTGTACTCGGCGTCCAGCATCTCCACAGCGTCCTCGGGATAATTCTCAATCACCACCCGCAAGGGCCTCAGCACGGCCATCACCCGGGGCGCTTTTAAAAACAAGTCTTCCCTGATGCAGTGTTCCAGCATCGCGATATCCACAAAGCTGTTGGCCTTGGCCACCCCGATGCGCTCGCAAAAATCCTTAACCGCTTCGGCCGTATAACCGCGCCGGCGCAAACCTGATATGGTGGGCATGCGCGGATCATCCCAACCGCTGACATATCCGCCTTCCACCAGTAAACGCAGCTTGCGCTTGCTCATGATGGTATAGCTGAGATTGAGCCGGGCAAATTCAATTTGCTGGGGATGATGAACCCCCAGCTCGTCCAGCAACCAATCATATAACGGCCGGTGATCTTCAAATTCCAAGGTACAGATGGAGTGGGTGATCCGCTCCAGGGAATCGGACAGCGGGTGAGCGTAATCATACATGGGATAAATGCACCACTTATCGCCGGTCCGATGATGGGCGGCGTGCTGAATCCGGTACAGTACCGGATCCCGCATATTCAGGTTCGGCGAAGCCATATCGATTTTAGCCCGCAGCACCCGGGCGCCGTCCTGGAATACGCCGTCCCGCATTTGCCGGAACAAATCCAGGTTCTCCGCCACGGAGCGGTCCCGGTAAGGACTCTCCCGGCCCGGCGCCGTCAGGGTACCGCGATAGTCCCTGATTTCATCGGCGCTCAAGTCGCAAACGTAGGCCTTGCCTCTTTCGATCAGGCGAATGGCGTAGCCGTACAGCTCTTCGAAATAATCGGAGGCGTAAAACAGCCGCTCCTGCCAGTCAAAGCCCAGCCAGCGGACATCCGCCATAATTGATTCCACATATTCCACGTCTTCCTTGACGGGATTGGTATCGTCAAAGCGCAGATTGCACAAGCCGGCATAATCAGCGGCAATACCGAAATTAATGCAGATTGATTTGGCGTGGCCAATGTGCAGGTAGCCGTTCGGCTCGGGCGGAAACCTGGTGTGCACGCGGTCGCCAAACCGACCGCTCTTTTGGTGTTCGTTGATGATATTTTTGATAAAATTGGCGGGCATGTTGTTAAGGTCTGTCATTTGTTCCGGCTCCCTTTGCTAGATCTCAAACCCAGGTTATCAATATGGTCATTAATCTGGTCATTAATAATTTTTCCCACTTCTACATTATTAATCAACAATCCTCCAAGTTTGAGCTTAATACTTTTCATTTCCTTGCCCGTCCTTAGCCGCGGTCATGGGGCAGCTTTGAGGCGCCGCTCAAACCGGAACTTTTGTAACCGGTGCAAAAGAAATGCGGCTCCTTGCCCCGCAGCAATGATTTGATGGTTTCAATCAAGCAATCTGCCTCTGCCTCCGTGTTGTAAATGCCGAAACTAACCCGCACCATCCCGGTATGAGCGCCGCCCGACAAACAGGAAGCATGCTGTTTCAGCAAACGGTCCACGTACGGATGGGCGCAAAATTTAGCATGGCGCACAGCAATGCCGGCGCACTGGGCCAGCTTCTCCGCCACTTCCCCGTCGCTGATGCCGGCCAGGTTAAACACAATGATCCCTACCCTGTCGGCAATATTTTCATTGTCCCCATAAAGAAGCACGCCGGGAATGGCCTTCAGGTCACGGAGCACTTTTTTGAGCAGCCGCTGTTCGTGGTCTTTCACGTAGTTAAAGCCGATCTGTTTAAGCATCTTCATCGCTTTGAGCATCCCTACCACGCCCGGGTCATTAGGGGAGCCGGCTTCGTAACAATCCGGCGCGGCGGCAAAAATCACATCATCATCGGTTACCTGCTCAACCATGCCGCCGCCATAAAACTCGGGAATATGCTTGTTGAGCGATTTTCTCAATCCCACCACCGCTCCGCCCCCGTAAGGCGAATACATTTTGTGGGCGGAAAAAACAAAATAATCAATATCGTCTCCGGCCTTATGGGGACTTAACATGCTAAATGGGCGGTGAGCAACAATCTGGGCGCCGTCCACGATAATCTGCGCCCCATGGCGGTGGGCAATTTTAGCTATTTTATGGACGTCATTCACATAACCGGTGACATTAGAAGCAGCGGTAACGGCCACATACTTGATTCTGCCCTTATAAGCCTTAAGCAAACGCTCAATATCACCCATCAGCAGCCGCCCTTTGGCATCCACTTCGGCGTACACGGTCCTGGTACGCTCGCGCCAAGGCAAGTCGTTGGCGTGGTGCTCCATCCGGGTGGTCAGCACAATATCCCTGCGGTTTTCCAGCAGCGCGGAAGCAAGCTTATTCATCCCGTCCGTAGTGTTATTGGTATAAAAAACAGTGTATTTGGGTTGGTTGGCGCAAAGAAACTCTTTCACTACGCAACGGCCGTTTTCGTACACCCGGGTTGAATAGGCAGATTTCTGCCCCTTGCCGCGGCCGATAGAACCGTAACACAAAAGTTTCGCCTGGATTTCCTCGGCCACCTGTTTAAAAGGGGGCGTAGTAGCGGCGTTGTCAAAATTAATCGCCGGTACTTTCCTGCCGTCGGCAAGCCTTACCAGGGTATTTAAGCCCAGCATCATCTCACGCAAATCGACGTCTGTCTGCTGTTTGGCGTTGATCGTCATGATAATTTCCTCCCTCAGGTTTGTTTGGCAATTAATTGTTTAATGGGACCGTTCCGCCGTCCGTTATATTCCGTTATATAGTGTATGCTTTATTTGGCTGTCCCTGTTTACAAAATTGACAAATTTTTCATTGGACAAAGGCACACAAAAAAGCCGGCCATCCTTCTGGTTCCAAGGATGACCGGCCTTTTTTTATTACTTTTTTATATTAACGGGTATTAGCAGATACTTACGAGCCGCCATAAAAAACCGGCTCACAAATGATCTTACAAACTATCGCCAAAGTCTTTGCGGAATTGGGCCACCAATTTCTCCGGCCAATCCCCGATGGGCTTCAAGCGGCCAAAGAAGAAACGCAATACTTTAGGTTCTTCCACAAATTCAAGCCCGCCGATTAACTCGCGATGCTTATATAACCAGTCAAGGCGGTCGGCCGTGTATTTAGTCTGGGACAGTGTAAACACCCGCTTGGGATAGGCGATCCGGATCAATTCCAGCTCCGCCAGGCGCTCGCTGCCATCCTCATTACGCTGTTCGCTTAAGGTACCGCGCTCCATCGACCTCACGCCGCTGGCGATAAACAGCGCCGCCGCCAAGGCCCCGGCTGAATACTGAGTTTGGGGAACGTGGGGACAGAATTGGAGCGCATCCACGTGGCAACCAAGCCCGCCGGGAGGCATAACAACCGGCATGCCCTTGGCGGCAAGCTCATTACAGAGGGCTTCCACAAATATCGGCGTCTGGCTGATCACATCGACATCCAGCGTTTCCTTAAGCCCCACGGCCATAGCTTCCATTTCCCGGACAGACATCCCGCCATAGGTCAGAAAGCCTTCATAAAGCGGTACCAGCTCGCGCATTTTAAGGAACAACTCTTCATCCGACACCAGGATGCCGCCCCCCCGGGCCGCGCCCAGCTTGCGGGCCGAGAAGTAAATGATATCCATTAACGAAGCAATCTCCCGGACAATATCTTTGATCTCAATGTCTTTATAAGCCTGGTCGCGCACCTTGATAAAATACAGGTTGTCCGCCAGCAGACTGGCATCGTACACCAGCGTGATGCCTTCCTGACGGCAAATCCGGGAAACCTCGCGCATATTATCCATAGATACCGGCTGACCGCCGATCAGGTTGGTGCCGGCCTCAATGCGAACAAAGCTGATCTTGTCTTTACCGAGCCGTTTGATCGCCTCGTTCAGCTTGTCAATATCAATGTCGCCCTTGAAAGGTGCGTCGCTCTGGATCTTGAAGCCCTCCGCGCCGACGATTTCCTCTATTTGACCGCCCATCATCGAGATATGCGCCTTAGTGGTGGTAAAGTGATAATTCATCAGCGCCACCGAGCCCGGTTTGACGAGGATCTGGGCCAGAATGTTTTCACAGGCGCGGCCCTGGTGCGCGGGCAAAAAGTATTTCATCCCGAACATATCCTGCAAAACAGCCTCTAAACGGTAGAAGGTTTCCGAGCCGGCATAACTGTCGTCCGCCTGGAGCATCGCGGCATATTGGTTTTCGCTCATGGCGTTGACGCCGCTGTCGGTGAGCATGTCGAGGAATATGTCGCGGTTTTTGAGCAGGAAGGTGTTGAATCCGGCCTCCTTCATACATTGCAGGCGTTCTTCCACCGGCAACAGGTTTACCCTTTGCACCATACGTACTTTGTGCATCTCAAGCGGAACGTTTTCCCCTGACAGGAACTTTACATTAGACATAACGATTCCCCTCTTTTTATTAGATTACTGTTACAAGATTACTGTTTATTAATGCCCGGACAATAAATCCCTGCGCAAGTTAGGACTTGCGCAGGGATTAAGTCTCTAAACATTGGCATTTCTGCCGCACAGGCTGCATAAGATATTTGTCTTTATTACAGCTTCTAAGTCATAATAGCTATATTTTTTTTGTTTGTCAAGATTTTTTGCAATAATAACTCAATTTTACTTTAATACCAGTTACTGTTCACACGTTACTGTTCAGCATCGAGCCGGCCCGTAAAGTTATTAACCGTGCGCTCATACTCTTCGAGAAATCGCTTACGGTTAATAACTTTACGGGCCTG
>WQUS01000012.1 GCA_009781965.1 Bacillota bacterium
GCATCGAGCGGCACGCCAAACCGTTAACCGTGCGCTCATGCTCTCCGAGAAATCGCTTACGGTTAACGGTTTGGCGTGCCGTATTCACTTTGAGGATCAACAAACACTGAGAAGCGTTAAAGGAGAATTTGAATTAATGGCTCATCAAACTGTAGACTGCCGCGGGCTGGCCTGTCCGCAGCCGGTAATCAATACCAAGAAAGCC
Source organism: Bacillota bacterium (assembly GCA_009781965.1). GTDB lineage: Bacteria > Bacillota > Desulfotomaculia > Desulfotomaculales > Desulfallaceae > BRH-c8a. Next base: position 206 of record WQUS01000012.1, read on the forward strand.
TTGGAAGAGGAAGGGGTGACGTCCGTCACCGCGATCGTCGATAATGATGTGGCCCGTCAGAACGTTGCTTTGTTTGCTGTAAATATGGGCTACGAGGTTGCCGAGGAAACAAAGGACGGTTTGTTTTACTTGCGGATCAACCAACCGGGCGAGGTCTTACCGCCCAAGGAAGCCGCTTTTGAAAAACCGTCCGCCGCGCCGCCAGCCGGGCTGGCGCCGGTGTACCTGATTACAACCAATTCTTTGGGCCAAGGGTCGCCGGATCTGGGGCAGGTGCTGATTAAAAGCCTGTTTACTGCCTTGGCGGAGACGGACCCGCCTCCGGTATCGTTGTTGTTTCTTAACACCGGCGTTTTTTTAACTTGCGCCGGTTCCGAGGTTACGGATCAACTAAAGCGGCTGAGTGACGCGGGCGCCGTTATATTGTCCTGCGGCGCCTGCCTGAACTATTACAACCTTACGGAAAAACTGCAGCTCGGTTCAATCTCCAACATGTTTGAGATTAATAACCGGCTTACCGGACCCCAAAAGGTAATTACCATCGCATGACATCGCTTGACGACCCCTGCGTTTTTGCTGCCATTGGGGATTGACTTATTCTGTTACTGGTAAGACCCTGTGTTTGTTAGTACTCATAGTGAATACGGCAGGCAAAACTATTAACCGTGAGCGATTTCTCGGAGAGCATGAGCGCACGGTTAATAGTTTTGCCTGTCGGATGATGCTGAACAGTAACGTGTGAACAGTAACTTTATTCTTCAACAACATAACGTTTGCCCCTAAAAAGCGATACGACTGCCGCAATGGCCGATAATCCGGCGGAAATGTAAAAGGTCAGCTGTAAACTTTTCATCACCGCCGGGGCGATGGTTTGCGGGAAAAATGAAGCGCTGAGCAGTGTTTGCTGCGTGGCCGCCGGTAAGGCGGCCATTGTCTGCGGGTTGATCAGCGCGCCCATGGGGTTAAAGCCGAGAAAGGCCGCGAACAAGGCCGAAGTAGGCGGCATAGAGGCAATCTGATGGGCTGTGGCGGCCTGGACTCCGGCGTCAACCAGACCATTATACAAAGCGGCCGGCAAACTGTTGGACAAACCGTGGATTAGTACGGTAAAGTACAGCGCCATACTTAAAGCCATGCCGGCGTTTTGAAAGGTAGACCGCATCCCGGATGAAACACCCCGCTGAGACGGCGGGACCACATTCATAATGGCGCTGGTATTGGGCGCGGCGAACATGCCCATACCCATGCCCAAGGCCAGCAGAATCAGCGCGAAAGGCCAGTAAGTGAAATTGGCCGGCAACAGGTTCAGACAGATGAATCCGGCCACTGAAAGGGCCATCCCGCCAGTGGCAAATGTGCGGGCGCCGTAGATATCGGATAACTTCCCGCATAGCGGGCCCATAATGAAGAAACCCACGGACATGGGCAGCATATAAATGCCTGCCCAGAGGGGCGTTGATTCGAAGCTGTAGCCGTGCAGCGGCAGCCAGATCCCTTGCAGCCAGATCACCAATACAAACTGTAAACCGCCCCTGGCGATGGACGAAAGAATCAGGCTGATATTGCCGCAGGAAAAGGCTCTGATTTTAAACAGCTCCAGCTGGAACATGGGCGAAGATACTTTCGATTCAATCAGCACAAACAGGGCCAGCAGGATGATTCCGCCGGCGATGCTGCCAATGACAAAGGGGTTGCCCCAGCCCATGTTGGAGGCGCCGTAAGGCATAATGGCGCTGGTAAACCCAATCAGCAGAACGGTTAAGCCGACCGCGAAGGTGATATTGCCCAGCCAGTCGATTTTCTGGGTTTTGCTGGGCGCTGACTGTTCTTTGAGCATTAAATAGGCCCACACTGTGCCGAACAGGCCGATGGGTACGCTGACCAGAAAGACCAGCCGCCAGTGAATGGCCGAAAGGATTCCGCCGAGGATGAGTCCCAAAAAGCCTCCGCCGATACCGGCAATCTGGTTTAAACCCATGGCCATGCCGCGTTCATTGGAAGCAAAGGCGTCGGTCACAATTGCCACGCTGTTAGAAAACAGAAAGCCCGAGCCGACCCCTTGCAGGAGCCGTAAGATAATCATAAAAGTCATTCCGGTAGCGCCGGCGCCGGGGGTGAAGTACAGAGACGTTGACGCGATGGTGAAGATGGCGAAGCCGAGGTTATATAGCCGCACCCGGCCGAAAATGTCCGATATGCGGCCAAACGAGACCAGCAGGGTCGCCGTGACGACGGTGAAGCCCAGGATCATCCACATCATGTAACCGGCGCCGCCGGGGGAGAGCGGGTCCATGTTCATCCCGCGGAAAATTGCCGGCAGAGAGATGAGGATGATATTGCCGGTGATGGAACTCATCAGTACGCCGAGGGTAGTGTTGGATAAGGCAATCCACTTATAATTATTTTTTATTTTTGCTTGTTCCGCCATTTTTATTTGTCCTTGAACCTTTGTTTTTTTGCTATCATGTGCTAACCCCGTCCGGATGGGCGAACTTAAAGTATTTCTTTAGCGAGGATGTCTCCTCTGTCTATAAAGCTTTTGGGCGCAGCTCCCGGTAAACAATAACAGTGACCGTACTTATAAAAGGATAGAGGAAAAAGCATTTAATAACGGGCTGATTGTTCCCGGGCAATACAAATTAAGCCGGTGCAGGGCCCTGGTACAGGCAATGTACAAGAACTTGCGATCATTGGCGTGGTAATAATGTTCCTCATTGGCATCGCATATTAAAACAGCGTCAAATTCAAGTCCTTTGGCCATATAGACAGGAATAATAAATACCCCCTGTAAATCCGCGGTGCTTTCATCTTTAATGATCCGGACGGGCATTTTGTCGCTTAAAAGATTAAACAAGGCCAGCGAATTTTTTTCTGTTTTGCAGATTAGCCCGATGGACTGATAACCTTCGGCTAAGCAAAATTCTATTTCGGCAATAATCATATCGCGGAGAAACGGCTGATCATCGGCAATATGAATTTGCGGTTCATATCCTGCCCGGTTGAAGCTCTTTATGGCCACCGCCGGGGAAATAAATCTTGAGCTGAAATGCAGGATTTCATTAGTGCAGCGGAAGCTTTTATCCATGATCACCAGCGTTGATTTTTTCTTATGGAGAATTTTACTTATCTGTTCATATAATGACAGGTCCTCTTGTTTTTCGAGCGTCTGGCTGATATCTCCCAAAACCGTGTATTTGGCATGGGGAAACAGTAAATTAAATAATTCGTAATGCAGCGGATAATAATCCTGGGCTTCGTCAATGACCACCTGTTTGATATTTTTATATTCGCTAATGCCGTTCAGTTTTAACTTTAAAAAGGCAAGCACGGCGGCATCGTCGTAGTATAAAGTAGGGGAGTTTAAATTTTTTTGCGTCAATTTTAAAATATCTTCCATAGCATCAGGCAGTGCCAAACCCTCGGTTAAACTGCAGAAATACTGTTCATTGCCAACCAGGTTGGCATAAAGTTGGGCGACATCAAGATCAATCCATTGGTGCGGTAAGTTGTCAATAAACCGGTTCAAAATGGTTATAAACTGTGGCGAGGTTTTGCACTCAATGCTTTTCTGCATGATGTTCTGCTCGCGGGGGCCGGTAATTAACAGTTCTAAAAATTCATTCTTTGCTTGGAGAGGCTGATTGGGTAAAATTGTCATCAGTATTTCTTCCCAGACCACGGAAACAACATTGTCTTCGCCAAGTTCCGGCAATACGTTGGCAATATAATGTTCAAATACCGTATTGGGCGAAACGATGATTATATTGGCGGCGGTAAGCTTAGATGACGATAATCCTTGATACATAAGATAGGCGGCCCGGTGCAGGGCGATGGAGGTTTTGCCGCTGCCGGCTACTCCCTGGACCATCATTAATTCATTTTCCATATCCCTAATCACAAGATCCTGTTCCTTTTGGATTGTTTCCACAATCGTTTTCATTTGCGGGGAAGTATTCCGGGCAAGCAGTTTGCGTAAAAAAGCGTCTATAATTTGCACCTCGGCGTCAAAAAAATATTCCAATGCGCCGTTTTTGATTTCATATTGGCGCTTCAGATTGATTACGCCGGTTATTGTGCCGAGGGGAGCTTCATAAAAAGCCGGTCCGGTCGTGAAACGGTAAAACATGCTCGCGATTGGCGAGCGCCAATCGTAAATATATATTTCATGGTCTTCGTCGTCCACCAAAGAGGAGCGGCCGAGATATATTTTTTCAAACGCACCGGGATCATCCGCATCGCCATCATCAAATTTAAAATCAATGCGCGCAAAATACGGCGCGTTAAGTAACCTTTCCAATCGGGCAATTCTATTGGCTACTTGTTCATAGTCGGCGATTTTTTGGATAATTGGCTCATTGTATTGGCTTAACTCCACCAGGTCCTCAAAGTTCTGACTGTACCAAAGATTTGACACTGAATGGGTCACCTGATCGCTCATTTCCTGCTTTAAAGAAATAATTTCCGAACTGTTGCCTTCATTATCCAGTTTCGCTTGGTTTAGCTGCTTTTTAACTAACGCGATGGTTTGCGCTAATCTTTGCTTTTCCCAGGTTAATTCAGACTGATTGTCGGCCATTAAGTAAGTACCTCTTCCCAATTTTCTTAGCCCCTCCGGATATCATTGGCGGCCAAGTTATTTGGAGGCGTTTGTTTTAAGGAACAGTTGGCGGTTGTTTTGTTACTTTAGAAAAATATCCTGCCCACAGATATGGCAGGAGTGAAGATTGCGGCGCGTCAATAGGCATAATATAGCAAATATTTCATCCAAAAGCAACCGTAGATTAAATATCTATAACTCAACTTTCACACAAAAGTTGAGTTAATGAGTACCGAATATCACCGTTATTTCCGTTCCCGAGCTGAGTTTGCTTTTCAGCAACAGCTTCCAATTATACAAAACGCAAATGTGCTTGACAATCGAAAGCCCCAAACCGGTGCCGCCGTTTCGCTGGGAGCGGCTTTTTTCCACCCGGTAAAACCGCTCGAATATTCTGGTCTGTTCTTTGGGCGATATGCCGATGCCGTTATCAGAAACGGTGAGCTGGACGGCTTTTTGGCCACTTTCGATTTTTACGGAAATCTTGCCCCCTTGATTATTATAACGCACGGCGTTCTCAATAATATTTTTAATAAGCTCATAAACATGCCTCGGCTCCGCTGTCACAATACCATCGCCCGCAGTTTCAAAGATGATCGCTTTTTCTTTGATGGAGGCTGATACGGTTTCCCGTGCCTCGCTCACTATTTTGGCCAGTGATACTGCAACGGGATTGATTCCTTTTGTATTTTCCAGTTCGGATAATTTAAGCATATCTCCAATAAGCCACATCATGCGGTCTGTTTCACGAGTAATGCGGTCAAGGTATTGGCGGATATTTTCATCTTTGTTGTTAAGGGCCGCCAACTCATTAAAACCCTTGATGGCAGTTAACGGGGTTTTTAACTCGTGTGAGGCATTTGCGAAAAACTGTTCCCGCCGTTTCGCGTTTTCGCGGTTTTCGGTGACATCAGACAATACAACCATGGTGAGTTTGTTATCAGGGAGCCGTTTTACTGATACGAGATAAATATTGCCATTTCGAGTAAGCTCAAATAAAGAGCTTTTAGCAAGACTGACGCAATCTTCTATCGAGTTGGCGAGGGATTTATCGTAGGACAGATAATGCAAATTTTTACTCAGCATATCGGATTGTACATTAAAGATATCAAGCGCCGCGGAGTTTATGAGCGTGATACTTTTATTTTCATTGACTACAAAGAGTCCATCCCCAATGTTATTGATAATGTAATCCAGCTTACTTTTCTCGTCGCGCAGATCGTTAATGCTTTTCTGTAAAACAAATGCGATATTGTCAATGTTTCTGGTGATTTCATCTATCTCCTCATAACTGCCGGCAACAGGATTCGGCTTATATTTGCCATTAGCCAATAGCCGCAGCTTTTGCTCGACAGAGCCAAAGGGCGTTACAACCCGGTTAACGACGCCCCGGATGAAAAAGAAACTCAGCAAGGCAACAAGGAACAGCAAAAATACGAGCAGCGGCAATGACCGATACAAATAAGCGTCGACTCTGGCTACGGGAATAGCGGTACGAATGAAAACATAGCTATCGCCGCTTTTCACTTTTAAGGCATAATAAATTAAATCTACCCCCAAAGTGCCAGAGTGCCGGACATAAGCCGTTGGAGAACCCTTTGCGGCAGCTTGTATCTCCGGACGGTGCAGATGGTTTTCAAGGGTACGGACATCAACCTGGCTGCTGTCCGCTAAAACCGTACCGTCCGGTGCGACAATCGTTATGCGTGTGTCACCGCCAACCTGCACGAAAGAGGACACATCAGTGTTATCGGTGTACAGGCCGGCACAAATTTGGGTCGTCTCAGCCACTGTTTCCTTAGCTAGGCTGATGTTGTCAGTGTATGTCACATAAACAGACGCAGCAAAAAACCCCAAAAGAGCGATAAATATTATCAATAGAGTATATAAAAACAGCCGTTTTTTCATAGTAGTATGTATCCTACCCCGCGAACGGTTTGGATGACAACCTCACTTTCAAATTCAGCAAGCTTTTTTCTCAATTCTTTGATGTGCACGTCAAGGGTGCGGGTCTCGCCTGCAAAATCTCCCCCCCACACCTCGGTGAATATAGCCTCCCGCTCCTGCACCTTTTCAGCGTTCCCGCCAAGCAAACACAGCAGATTGTATTCTTTGAGCGTCGTTTGAATTTGTTTGCCTTTTACAGTTACCCGATGCTTAGCTAAATCAATAACAATATCTTTGTAAATAATGCTTTCTATGGTCGTTTTGTTGTTTTTTCTCAGATTTGCCTTGATACGCGCGACAAGCTCAAGAACGCCGAAGGGTTTGGCAATATAATCATCGGCCCCCATATTCAGTCCTTTGACCTTTGTAATTTCTTCTCCTTTGGCCGATACCATAATGACCGGAATATGAGCGGTCAATTTATCAGCTTTCAAACGGGATAAGATCGTCAATCCATCCTCATCGGGCAGCATGATATCAAGCAGAATCAGGTCGGGCAAATCATTGGCAAGGGCGTTAAAAAACGATTCGCCGCTTTCAAAGCAAAGACAAGTAAATTCATTTTCTAAGGTGTAAATATATAGTTCCTGTAGAGCAAAATCGTCCTCGACTGCGAAAATTTTTTGTCTCATAAAACCATCTCAATTCTGGGGGTGATTACCGGTTATCGCGTACTCGACCCACTCCCCGATGTTCACGGCGTGATCGCCGATACGCTCCAGATATTTGGTGATCATCATAAACAGGATCGCCTGCTCCGCATAGTCCGGATTTTTCTTGATCAGCACAGTTAATTCTGCCATTACAATATTAAAAAGCGCGTCCACTTTATCATCAGTCACATCAAGGGAACGAGCCAGTTCCAAGTCACGGTTGATATAAGCATGTACGCCGTCTTTGACCATCTGAATAATAATATCGGCCATTTTTGGAATATGCACTAACATTTTGATGTATTCCCCATCGCCAAATTGGGTGGTGATTTCAGCTATATCCCGCGCTTGATCGCCGATCCGTTCAAGATCAGTAATCATTTTAAGCGCCGCTGTCACTTCGCGAAAATCGCTTGCCACAGGGTGTTCCATCATGAGAATTTTTAAGCAGGACCGTTCAATGTCGCGCTCCATTTGATCAATCAAATCATCTTCATCGTAGACCTCTTTGGCAAGCTCAGCGTCCCGATCCGTAAGCGCCTTGACACACTTTTCGATCGCGGCTTCAATATGCCGGCACATCAACACGAGATTATCAAAAACGCCTTTTAATTCTTTTTCGTAGCGCGCTCTTATCGACATGATT
>WQUS01000013.1 GCA_009781965.1 Bacillota bacterium
CTGGACGATGAGGGTTATTTGTTTTTTAAGGATCGGATCAAGGACTATATTCGTCGGCGCGGAGAGAACATTTCTTCTTCGGAGATTGAACTGGTGATTAATACTCATCCCGGTGTGGCGGAATCTGCCGCTATCTCCGTCAAATCGGAGTTATCCGAAGATGAAGTCAAAATTGTGGTGGTATTAAAAGAAGGCGCGCAAATAACCCCGGAGGAATTGTTGGCTTTTTGCGAAGACCGGATGCCCTATTTTGCCATACCTAGATATGTGGAGTTTTTAGAAAGCCTGCCGAAAACTGCTAACGAAAAGGTGCAGAAGAGTAAACTCAGGGAAAATGGCGTTACAGCCGGTACCTGGGACAGGGAGAAAGCCGGCTATCAGGTCAAGAAGTAACCAATGGCCAGGCAAGAGGAGGATGCCATGATGGATAGGATTTACTTTAAAGAAGGTATTTTTAGCGTCGACACAGATACTGGCAACGGCACATTACTGGGAAATAAATGTGCGTCTTGTGGACAGATTTATTTTCCCCCAGTGGATTTTTGTTTTAATTGCTTAGGCCAGGTCATGGAAGAGGCGGCTCTCAGCCGCCGTGGAAAACTATATTCTTACACCCGCTGCCATATGCCTGCCAGCCGCTTCCAGCCTCCGTTTTTTGTGGGTCTTGTGGACATACCGGAAGGGGTACGGGTTTTTGCGCCATTAAAAGAAGCGGCCGACCGGTCTTTCCAGGTTGGTATGGACATGGAAGTAAAGATAGAAGAACTCTGGCGGGAAAATGACAAGCAGGTCATCGGCTATGTTTTTGAGCCAGTTAAATAACGAGGAAGGAAGAATATTTATGCGAGAAGTAGCTGTAATCGGTATTGGACAAAGTGTTTTCGGTAAATTTCCCGGCCGCTCCGCAGCATCGCTGGGTGGTGAGGCCGTTGTGGCGGCGCTGAAAGATTGCGGCATGCATCCCAGGGATATTCAGGTTGCCTTTGCTTCCAGAGCCTTTGATGCGAGCTTAACGGCTCAAAGAGTACTGAAGGGAGTTGGCATCAGTGCTCTGGAGATGGTCAATGTTGAAAATGCCTGTGCCGGTGGCGCAACAGCTTTCAGAGGGGTATGGAAGGAGATCGCCAGTGGCCGTTATGATATTGGCATCGCCATTGGCGTGGAGTCTATGACCACCAGCTCCATTGCCGGTAAAATGATTCCCCCGCAGGGGGACGACTTGGAAGGATACCTGGGGATGACTATGCCAGCAATGTTTGGAATGATTGCTAGAAGGCAAATGGAAGAATACGGAGCTACTGCTGAGGATTTTGCCATGGTATCGGTGAAGAACCATCATAACGGCAGCTTGAATCCGCATGCCCAGTACCAGAAAGAATTAACCGTGGAAGAGGTATTGAATTCCCGTATGATCAGCGAACCTGTTACTTTGCTGATGTGTTGTCCGAACACGGATGGGGCGGCGGCGGCTATTTTATGTTCTATGGATGTGGCGAGAAAATATACGACTCAGCCGATAAGAGTGATTGCGTCTGCATTACTTTCAGGTTCCTATCAGCATTTACAGAAAGATATTTGCGCTTCGCTGGTTGGCGTAAAGGTGGCCCAAATGGCTTATGAAATGGCAGGTTGTGAACCTAAAGATATAGATCTGGTGGAAATGCACGACGCTTTTGCCAATGAGGAAATAATGCGGTACGAAGATTTAGCTTTGTGTGCGCCGGGGGAAGGTTTGCAATTGCTTCGTTCGGGTGCAACGAAAATAGGTGGCCGGATCCCCGTCAATCCCAGCGGCGGGCTCCTTTCTCTGGGACATCCATTGAGCGCGTCGGGTGTGCGGACCGTATGCGAAGTCGTGTTGCATCTCAGAGGTCAGGCGGGTGCGAGACAGACGCCCAACGCCAAAGTTGGTTTGGCACAGATGCTGGGCGGTGTGATAACTGGTATGGAGCATGGCGTAGCGGCCGGAATTCATATCCTGGCCCGGTAGCTGCCTAGTTCTCAAATTCGGGCAATAAAAGTCACAATATTATGGATAAACAAACCAAATAAAGCGAAGTGTTGACTGATGATTAAAAAAATTAATCATGTTGGAATAGCAGTTAAAGATATAGATAGCGCCATTGAATTCTTTGAACATGTATATGAAGCCGCCTTGGTTTGGCGCATCAAGTATGAGGATCAGCAGATAGATTCGGCTTTAATCGCTATCGGGGAATCTCGTATTGAGATTACCGCCAGCCTTGATCCGCAAAGCAGCGTGGCAAAATTTATCTCAGCCAGAGGGGAGGGGATACATCATATTTCTTTGGAGGTTGAGCGGTTTGATCAGGTAATTGAAGGGTTCAGAATGAAAGGGCTAACAATTGTTGCGGAAACTGATACCGAAGATTTTAAAGCGGCGTTTATACACCCCAGTAGCAACTTGGGATTGTTAACAGAGATTATAGAACCGAAAAAAGACGAACATTCCTTGGGAGGCAAACGGTAACGATTTTCCGCAGATAAACCGGTGATCCGTTCATCGTGCCGGAGAAGCCGTCTGCCGTATAATAGTCTGCACTCTGCCAGCGCAGTTCCGGAATCTTAACGAAGTTATCCAGAATCGACTCAGTCGTTCTGACTACGGTATTTGAGAGGAGAATAACAATGCAAAATATAAAAGGAAAGCTTGAGAATAAGGTTGCTATTGTGACTGGCTCTGCTCGTGGCATTGGTCGTGCTACAGCGAAGAAGCTTGCCGATGAGGGCGCCAGGGTCATCGTCATGGACCGCCTCCAGCAGGCTGGCCAAGCTGTTGTTGATGAGATAGTCCAAGCAGGTGGTCAGGCTGTGTACAGAGCTGTCGAACTGACAGACTTGTCATCGATCGACGCGGCTTTTGCTTCGGTCATCAAGGATTTTGGTACGGTTGACATCCTGGTCAATAATGCGGGCGAAGCTGATCCGATGAGCTATCAGGGGATGCTGGACATCGACGGCGATCTCTATGACAGGATTATGTTTATCAATGTCAAGGCACCGTTCCGCTTGTGTCAGTTGGCTATTCCCTATATGGAGAAAACAGGCGAGGGGTCAATTGTCAATGTGGGTTCAGCCGCCTCTACAGGCGCAGGTCGTGGTCCTTTCGTTTATACCATATCTAAGCATGCTATTCTTGGTCTTACTCGCGAGATAGAACTTTGCCACGGTCGAAATGGTGTTCGCGCAAACTGTATTCTTCCGGGACCCGTCTATACCGCGCTGACACAGAAAGAATTCGATAACCCTGAACACCCATTGTCAAAGTTCATAGCTATGTCGCCGGCTGGACGACCAGCGCAGCCCGAAGAGATAGCCAGCGTAATCGTTTTCCTCACCACGAAAGATTCCTGGTTTATACAAGGCTCTGGAGTGGCCGTTGATGGTGGGACAACACTGTGTTAAAGATGCAACTTTCTGTGTAACGAATACGGCTTCGATACCATATCCTTCGGCGCCACAATAGCCTGGGCAATCGAATGTTATCTCAACGGACTGTTCACCCAGGCGGAAACAGGCGGCATAGCTCTTAACTGGGGCGATTCCGCAGCCATCGTCAAGCTTAGCGAAGCCATTTGCCACGCCGATACGGAGATGGGCAAAGTACTGAACGGCGGTGTGGACGCAGCGGTTAAACACTACCAGCGCGGCTCGGAATACGCAGTCACCGCGGGCGGCATAGAAATTCCCTATCACGACCCGCGCCGCAGCCCCGGCCTGGCGCGCACCTATCAGTACGACCCGACCCCGGGCCGGCACGTTAAAGGGGGTCAGGGGTTCCTCGCCGCCTCCTTCCTGCCGCCGGAAGAGAAATATAATTTTGACGATCCCGGCCAGGCGGAGCGGGATATCGCCGGCGTCGTCGATGCCGAGATGGCCAATAGCGTAGGGGTATGCTTTTTTGCCGACATCGCTATGCCGCCAGGACTGAAACCGAAAATGCTGTCCGCTGTGACCGGCGTCGCTTACAGCGACGAGCAATGGCGCAAAGCCGGCTTACGGTCATTCACCATGCGTCACGCCTTTAACCTGCGGGAAGGCGTCAACCGCGAGACAAACAAAATTGCCGACCGCATTGTCGGCAAGCCGGCCATGAAAGAAGGTCCCCACCAAGGCATTACCATTGATAACGACAAACTGGCGGACCAATTCTTCCAAGCCATGGGTTGGGATCCACAAACATTGGTCCCAGCCAAAGCCAAGCTGGAAGAACTGGGGGGCCTGGAAGCGGTTATTGCCGATCTGTACGGAAAATAACAAGATGATCAAATTGAAGCCTGCTGTAGACTGTTGCCATTCATTCCTATTTGTTTCGCCGCATATGCGGCAGAATGCGAGGTTGATATGAAAATATTGAAACCACTAATAGCTTCAGCGATTTATGCAGGAACTGCCGGCGCGGTCAGTCAAGTTATTTTAATCCTCTACTCTGTAATTCTTGGTCGTGATTTTCCCGGCCTGCTACCGCTGACCGTGTTAACCTTAGGCGTACTGATGATGTGCCTTTATATTGGAGGGCTGATTCAGCCGTTAATACCTCTTTGTGGCTTTGGGGCTATCCTTCCGCTTCCAAGCCTTGTTGCCGCCGTAGCCGACGGAATTCTTGAAGTTCAAAAAAGCGGCGCCCCGTTCAAAAAGGCATACAAGCTTTCAAGCGCTCCGGTTAAGAAAATGCTGACTATCGCTTTCTGTGCTTCCCTTGTCTTTTCAGTTGTGGTCTGGGCCTTTAAACAAACGCCGGATTTTGCCGTAACCGCAATTGACCCCTCATCCGTAACACCGGTTATGGGCATAGTGTGGTCATTCATTATTGCTGCTGGTGTTGGTTTTGTGGGGCAGATTATCATGATGATTTTACGCCCCACCATGCAAGGCGTTCTCAATATCCTTTTATGCACATATTGTTTTAGCGCCATCCTGGCTGTTTTCGGAATCAGTCAGTATTTAAACGCATTGGGCACAGGGGGTTATAGTTTTCAGGTACTGTGTGCGGGCGAAACAGTCTTTACTTCAATATATATAGGTATGATACAGGGCCAATGGCCGGTGGCGATAATGCGTCTGGTACTTTTCTGCGCGGTTATCGCGTCTATGTTTGGGTGGGGAATGATAGCGGCCCGCATAAGAGGAAAAAAGAGTCTGCCGTCCGGACAGAATGCGCCTGTATTTCAACAGGAAAAACAAGCCGGTAAAGAGCAAGGGTAATGGAGCCAATTGCAAAATTAGGATTCTAGAAGCCGAGCCAAACAAGCAATCCCCAAAAGCCCGCAGACCAAGATAAAATCCAGTCTAACCGGATGTGTAACGTGGGGTTATCATTAACGGCTACTAACATAAAACCAATCATTTTTATTTAGTGTTTTCATCATATTAATATGATTTATAAAATAAATAATTTTAGGCCAGTCGCACAAAGACAAAACCCTTGTATCATCAACTTACCAGGCGCCAGCGCCCATGTTCCCGCTCGATACGGGCAGAGCGCAAACCCAATGGGGCAGGTCCTATACCGGCGTTAGGCGCAAAGACCTCAAAAGCATAGGGATAGCAGCGAATTACAGCATAGTCGTCGCCAGGGCCTTGGGGCCAATACGCGGTGAAAAGCTGTCTCCACCAACGGCGGCCCTGAGTAGGATCTTCCACCAGTTCGGCATTGCAGTAGGCTGTTATGCCATCGCTCAATCCAGTGCTGTAAACCAGCAAGCCTTACCTGCTGCTGCTTGGCAAGCCTTTTTTGATTCCGGAAGAGTTCCAATAATGACCCGCTGCATTTTATTATGATGGAAAAATGGGAAGACCAGAAATCACTGACGACCATATAAAAGCCAAGCATTCCGTGGAACTGATACCGATGCTAGGCGTCTTTAAGGCGAAGCCTGCAGAGTTCACGGTGCTGGAAAAGGTTTTCTGAAAGGCATTTGAGGTATGATACTTCTGATTTTTACCGAATTTAAAAAAGTTTGTAGGAGAGGAGATGTTGAATAAAATGTATAGTCCTGAAAATGAGAAGAAAGAAAACAAGACAGCCTCCTCCAAAAAAAGGTTGACAATTTCTTTAACTCCTGAAGAAGATATCAATACAAGAAGACTGGCTGAAAACTTTAACCCAAGTGTGAAGCTTATTTACGAGACGCTTTTCCGATTGAATGAGGGTAATGAAGAATACAATGCTGTCTCGGTTCCTCCGGAGACTGACAGAAGACGTATCGACGTTCTTTGTGCCGATAACATGAAAAATAACAGTTTTGAAAAAAAAGACGTTGATTTATTGCTTTTACTATCTTCACATATGACTGTCCTTCAAAAGAAGTTAAAAAGACAAATAGATATACCTGGGGAATTGATAAGAAAAGTACTCTCTGGTGTAGGATTATCCGGGGTTATATTGATTTTGGCTGAATTATTGAAATGTACAGTAATTGTTGAGGACAGACGGTTTAATATTGTATGCAGGGCGTTGCCGGAGAATAGCGATAGCGGCGCTTTAAAACCGGGGGAACAATTAAAAGAAATAAAGAAACTAAAGCCAATTGCCGATAAATGCAGGGAAGCGATTTTTAAGAAAAAGATCGTTTATATCGATCCATTACCGGAAGAAGGTATAGATTATTGTCGCGCTCTGGCTCCATTATTTACGAATGAAGGCTGGCTCATTGGTTACCTATCAGTGTTATTCAGGAGTAGAAATTGCGATGAATTCGATATTTTAACTATTGAGCAAGCGGCATTGTTAGCTGCTATAGAGTTTGCCAAAGAAAAAGAGTTTTACGGAATCGAATTAAAATCAGGGGGAGACAAGAATTTCTAGATTTATTAATAAAAGGAGATTTTGCAGATGAAAAAGCGATACTTAAACAAGCAAAATTTTTAAATTACGAGATTTCCAGACCGCAAGCGGTTATTATTATGAAAATAGAAAGTACTACCAAACCAGAAGAAGAATTATCGTTATTAAGGGAAAAGATAAATAATATCGTTATTTTCGTAACGCAGTCGCTGCCTCAGAGTCTTATATTGCCCAAGGACAGCGAAATAATTGTTTTATGCGTCGAAGATAAGCTAAACGATTTAAAAGAATTAATAAGGCATATTTGCCGGGATATTGAGCATGAGTATCCGTCAATACAAGTTTACGTCGGTATAGGGGAGCAGTTTAATGACGTATTAAAAGCCAGGGAAAGTTTTCAACAAGCAAAAAAGGTTATAGATGTGCTTGGCTTTTTTCATTTTGATGAAAGAATAGCAACCTATGATGAACTTGGATTATATAGCTTATTTTTTCCTATCGACAACAAGGAGGTGCTGGAAAGCTTTGTTAAGCAAAGATTAGGGCCGCTACTCGAATATGACAAAAAAAGAAAAGGGTCGCTTTTATTGACTTTGGATATGTTTTTGCAGAAACAATGCAGTTTAAAGAGTGCTTCTGAAGAGTTATTCATTCATATTAAAACGATGACGTATCGGATACGCAGAATTGAGGAAATACTAAATGTTAGATTATCCGATGCGGAAGTTTGTTTTAATTTAAGGCTAGCGCTTAAGCTTCATTTTTTATTACTCTTCTATCCTAAATAAAACAGTTACTTCAATTCATTTAAGCTGTCAGTATACCTTGCTTCGTTGAAAGGTTCGGCGTTTTTCATAACATCGTAGATTTCTGTGATAACTACCGCGCCGATTTTTTCTTTTGCTTGCTGTCCGGTGTAGCCTAGGCTACACAGCCTTTCGTATGTCGCTCGTGTAACTGGGGGATCGTTTGCGTTTAGCTGATTATCAACTACGTCTAAAATTAACCTTTCAAACGCTTATTCGCCATTGTCGTCCCTCCGAAATCGTTCAATAATCCACTTGTTTGATTCATTGTAACATTTGATAGAAACAGTATCAAGAATCCGGCGATATTTGAAAACCTGTGTGATTTTTATGTTACTGGTCAGACCCTGTGTTTGTTAGTACCCGTAGCCCAGGCCCGTAAAGTTATTAACCGTAAGCGATTTCTCGAAGAGTATGAGCGCACGGTTAAT
>WQUS01000014.1 GCA_009781965.1 Bacillota bacterium
TTAGTTGAAATCGGTGAAACCAAGCGATGCGCAGCGCCGTGCGCTGCGCGTTTATCGCGAAGGTTGAACCGCTTTTCAACTAAATCGTCTATATGCCTTCCCCGCCGCGCCTAGTGCCTTGACAAGTTTAAATTTTAGTAATGAGGCGTCGTAACTTTTTCGAAGAACAAGGAAGCGAAACCGCCGCGTAGCAACGCTACGCAAGGGTGAAGCTGACGCAGTTATTTCGGAAAAGTTACAGACGAATACTAAAATTTAACGTGGTCAAGGTACTAGCCTGGCGAAAAACCGCTCACAAATCCGGTGAATGCGAGATATTAAACAGGCTCTAAAACATAAACAGGTTTGCAGGGATTATTGCGCGTGGCAAGGCGGGACGAACACCGCAAAGATGTCTATGTTTTTAGCAAGAAGTCTAGTGATAATACACTCCGTATTTTACTTGATTTTTGATTAAATGTACAGCCTAATCCTTTTCCTTTTTCTGTGCCCCCAGGCAACGCTCCATATACAGGCCCATGGGTTCGTTCAGCGCCATCAGCGCCCGTTTATGCAGCCGCGCGGTATGTACGGCGCTATATCCCATCCTTTCCGCAGCTGCTTCAATCGTATGTTTCTCAATGTACTTCAACCGCAGTACCGTGCGCAGCTCGGGCTTGTCCAAACCGGAAATTGCCTTTTCGGCAAACGCTTTCAAGCTGACAAAGCTGTCCACCTCGTCCCCCAGCCTTTCCTCCAGCGCACGCAGCTTGTCCACAATGGATTGTATGCGCTCCGTTTCACCGCCCTTCTGGCGGAGAGAGGACGCTCCCTCCGCCAGCCGCCGCAGCCGGTCCATTTCCTCCATCTTACACTCAATTTCCTGCTCCATCCAATTCAATTCCATTAAGCATTGCTTAGCGCTTCCCTCGTACATATTCATATCCCCCTTTTATTTGTACTTTTTGTACATATTGTATGTAAAAATATAGTCCTGCCACAGACAGGATATCCGGTTGCCGGCAACCGAAAGGCTTACCACATGGAGCTTTATCAACCGGCCAAAGCCCAATGAACACATTGTACATTTTTTTGCCTCGTTTGTCAACCTTTTTTTACCCTCCTTCTATTATCTTTTTTGATCATCTTTTTATCATATAATGCATTGTCTACAAAGGAAGAAATATGGTATAATATGAGGCAATACGATGAATTTACTTTTAGCTTATACTATTTCGCAGTTAAAAAGTATTAAGGCGTAAACCCTAACCCAAATTGATCAGGAGGCAGATATGCAACCGCTGAGTACCAAAATATACGTACTGCGCAAGCAGTTTAAGCTCACCCAGGGAGAACTGGCTGCAAAAATCGGCGTTACGACAAAAATGATTTCGTTTTACGAACGGGGCGAGCGTCTGCCCTCTCGTGAGAGTCTGATAAAGCTGGCGTCCGTATTCGGCGTATCGCTGGACTCTTTGGTCAACGAGGCCGCAAAAGATTCATTAAACGAGAAAATGGCCCTGCTGCAGGAAAAGGACGGGCTTTATTTCCGTTTCGCCTCCCGCGCAAAGGAGCTTGACCTGAGCGAAAAAGATATGGATTTTATTCTGGATATTTACAAACGCTACAAAGCCTAAGACCACATGAAAAACCACATAAAACTCACATAAGCCCACATAGGAGAGTTATATGAGCGGCTCCGACAAAGCAAACGTCAAAACCAAGCTGTCGCAAATTGAAGCACTTTTACTGCCGTACAACCTAAAATATCTGAAAAAACAGCAACTTTACGCCCTGGTGAACAGCATCCGCCAAGCCCTGTCGTCTGATACCGGCGCCGAGGTGACGCCGGAAAGCGTCGCCGATTTTTTGTCGCCCTGCGTCCAAGTATTTTACCACGCTATGGATAGCCAAAGAATGTGCGGTATGCTCATCAAAAACGCCTACCCCCAGGTTTCCCCCCTCATCATCAACGCAAGGCACTCCCCCCAGGCGCAGCGCTTCACGCTTTCCCATGAAATCATCCATTACCTCATCCACCCCGACCGTAATTATCTCTGCGATACCGGGGACGCACGCA
Source organism: Bacillota bacterium (assembly GCA_009781965.1). Lineage (GTDB taxonomy): Bacteria > Bacillota > Desulfotomaculia > Desulfotomaculales > Desulfallaceae > BRH-c8a. Next base: position 2,060 of record WQUS01000014.1, read on the forward strand.
GCTCGCTGGAGTGGCAGGCCAACGAAGGCGCCGCCGAGCTTTTGCTGCCCTACCGCATATTCATTCCCCAGCTTTGCGCATACATACAATCCGTTAACCGCCATACCGGCGGCCACAAGCCTTCCAGTACGGAGCTGCTGCTGCCTTATGCCCAAAAATACGGTGTTACCTTAACCACCTTACAAAACCGGCTTACGGGGCTGCGTTACGAAATTGATCAGTATATGTCCGGCTGCCCGTTAGAATCGCTGGAATTTCTGTCCGAGGCGGAACTTACCCGGCGGTGTATCCATGTGAAGCCGCTGTTTTTCTCAGTATAGTACTTTTGCAAAAGCAAATTGGCCCGCAAGCATCGCTTGCGGGCCAATTTGCTTGTATAAACCCCCATCCCGCTGAATATCATGTATTAGACTTCTTTCGATAATAGGAAATTTTCGTTTCGGCCTTTGCGGCAAAAAACGTTTCGCTCACTTGCATTTCCTACAGAAATGCCGGGTTCGCTCCACAAAGCCGCACCGCTTACGCTAAGGCCTCACCAAAAATTTTGAATTACGAAAGAAGTCTATTATCTAATACAATCAATTTATACAGATTAATGTCCATTCATTTACAATAACCGGGAGGGTTATCCATGAGGGTTTTCAGCATCCGAAAGGAAAATTTACTCGCAACCTTGTATATCATCGTTATTTTGGTCTGCTTCATCAAAACCTGGCAGGACGGCAATTCCGCCGTA
>WQUS01000015.1 GCA_009781965.1 Bacillota bacterium
TGGCATTTTGGTCGCAAACGCAACACAAATGCGGCCATTTCCCAAAAGAACTTTAGAACTTTAAACCATTAACAAATCCTTGACAAGTCATCTCAGGCGGTATAATTTGGTACAGTAAAACTTTACGGTTGCATTGGAGGGGAATGAATGGATACGAGGGCGTTAAGCGAAGCCGGCCTGGCCGGGGTGATTGACCATACCTTGCTTAAACCCACGGCGATCAGCGGAGATATTATAAAATTATGTTCCGAAGCATTGGCCTATAATTTCGCGGCGGTGTGTATTAATCCCTGTTGGGTTCCCCTGGCTGCCGGGCAATTAGCAGGCTCAAATGTGGCGGTGTGCGCCGTGATTGGTTTCCCCCTTGGAGCCACTTCCACTGCCGCTAAGGCTGCCGAAGCAAGCTTGGCTGTCCGGGACGGCGCCCGGGAAGTGGACATGGTGATTAATATCGGCGCATTGCTGGAGGGGCGTACGGATGTTGTCATGCATGATATGCAAGCGGTCGGCGAAGCTGCCCGGGCTCAAAACCCTGACGCGATCACCAAAGTAATTATTGAGACTTGTTATTTAAACCGGGCGGAGAAGATTCTGGCCTGCCGGTTAGCTGCCCAATTCGGGGCCCAGTTTGTTAAAACCAGTACCGGCTTTGGCACGGGCGGCGCTACAATTGAAGATGTGGCGTTGTTACGTTCAACAGTGGGGCCGAACATGGGCGTTAAGGCCGCCGGGGGGATCAAAACAGTTGAGCAGGTTTTGGCCATGCTGAAAGCCGGCGCCGATCGGATCGGGGCCAGCGCCGGGGTGGATATAATAAAGGAATGGAGCGAATCGGCTTTTCTTTCAAGAAATGATACGAATTGATTTTGATGTCTCAGGCAAAGTGTATAAGAGTTTCCTAATATGCATACATTTGAAATATGAGCTTAATCGTCATAATGCCCCTTACATTGGGCAATTTCAATTTGATTGTTTTCTAAACGGTAAACAAAGCGATTCTTTTCATCTATTTCTCGGCTCCAGAACCCACTTAAATTGTGTTTTAATGGCTCTGGCTTACCAATACCTATATTACCGTTCCGCTCAATATCTTTGATCAATGCGTTTATTCGTTTGACGATTTTTTTATCAATATTCTGCCATTCCAAATAATCTTCCCATGCCTTGTCAAACCATATTTTATTCATCATCAGCCTCAATTATATCGTGCATAACGCCTTTTCCTGCATTGAGAGCCGCAATAGCTTCTCTCAAAAAAGCTTGGTTGCTTTCGCTATAGAATGGGTCAGATTCTGTAGTAATATCAAAGGGAATACGCTTTTCGCGCAGAACAGCACGAGCGAACATATTAAATGCGGTAGATGCGTTTATTCCGACATTTGCACAAAAATCATCGAATTGTTTCTTTACTTCGGCATCCATACGAACGCTAAATGTTATTTGGGACATATGCAAATCCTCCTAGCATTTTGGTGCGATAACATCGTAATTATAACCTGTTAGGTGCGATCTGTAAACAAAAGTATTATTTCGCATGATTGCTGGTTAAGACATTCTTGACAAACCACCATATCTCATTCAAAAACAATACACCCTACATTGTAGGCATTTCAAGGTGGTTCTGTTACGTCTTTTTACGTTAACAGGAATTTACTGCCTTTTTAGAGAACGTACTATTATCCGTTGTTTTTGACGCGAGGCAAAGTGGATAGATAATAGATATTGTTGGATAGATAGACTTCGCAATCTTTTTTCCATGATTTCCTGATAAAAACAGCATACAATCATTCTTGTAAAGCGCGTACAGCAATTATTTGGGGAGAACCCGAAACGGATAAAGCCGCCGGGAGCGGAATCGAAACCGCAATGCGCTTTGTATAACATGAGACGCCAACAGCAAAAAAAGGTTATGGTGGTTATGGTTTAATTAATAACCACAATATCGAAGCAACCCGAAACCAATAAAAAACGGCGTCTAGCAACCCAAAAACAAGGTGCGATCAGCAAAAACATATTATGGTAATTGTATGAACATTGGCTTTCGCGCTTTGTTTGGGAAAAACATTTAAAGGCACATACAGCATTTTACTCACCACCTTATTTTTCGCTTGGAATGTGACCAGCGAGTGTGCCTTGTTATGAAAAGGAGAATGATTCCCATGCTGAAATTTCTAAAAAAAGAAGCAAACATGACCCTGACCGAGAATAATGCAGCTACATATGTTACTTCCAATTCCGACTGTCTGGACCTGTTTGCCACAATTGGCGCCTTACGTTGCGAGCCGGAAATGGAAATAACTGCTCGTTTTGACCGGGCGTGGGCTGAGAACGCCGACCTTGCGATGAAAACCTTGTTTTTTGCTCGTGATATTCGCGGCGGATTGGGTGAGCGCAGTGTATTTCGCACTATCCTGCGCGGCATGGCTTATAACCGTTTGGAAACCGTTGCGAAAAACCTGTGGGCCGTGGCTGAGTTTGGCCGGTTTGATGATTTGCTTGTCTTACTGGATACTCCCGCCAAACAAATTGCGCTTGAATGCATAAAAGCACAATTTGATATTGATATGACAGCGTTGAACAATAACGATGTGGTTTCTTTGCTGGGCAAGTGGCTGCCTTCGGTCAATGCTCATAACACATTCACCGTCCGTTACGGCAGAATGATTGCCAAATTTCTTGGTTTGTCCGAAGTTGAGTATCGCAAGGCGCTGTCTAAGCTTCGCGCAAAGATTGAGATTATAGAAAACAATTTGCGTGAGCGGGATTATACTTTTGACTACGCCAAGCAGCCTTCCAAGGCCATGTTTAAGTACCGCAAAGCATTTTTGCGCAACGACGCCGAGCGTTACAAAGAATACCTTTCCAGTGTGGAGCGCGGTGAGGCGAAGCTGAATGCTGGCGCTTTACTGCCTTATGAGATTATCCGCCCGGCGTTTAGCTTCGGAAACATTTTTAGCACAATTACGGCAGATGCGCGCCGCAGTATGGATGTGACCTGGAAAGCACAAGCAGATTTTACTTGCGGTGAAAACGCGATAGTAGTGGTAGACGGTTCCGGCTCCATGTACGGCGGCGCTGACCCCATGCCGGCGTCAGTTGCCCTTTCCCTGGGCATCTATTTTGCCGAGCGTAACAAGGGCGCCTTCCATAACCATTTTATCACCTTTTCCGAAAATCCTCGGTTGGTGGAGATAAAAGGCAAGGATATTTTTGCTAAGGTTAAGTATGCCGCGACCTTTAACGAGGTTGCCAACACCAATATCCAAAAAGTCTTTGAACTGGTGCTGAAAACAGCCGTAAAAAATAAGCTGCCGCAAAGTGAGCTGCCTGCGACAATTTACATCATCTCCGATATGGAGTTTGATACGTGCACAAACGGTGCGGACAGCACCAATTTTGAATACGCCCAAAAGGAGTTTGCCCGTTCCGGTTACACTTTGCCGACAGTGGTGTTTTGGAATGTTGCCAGCCGCAATCAGCAGCAGCCCGTTACCATGAATGAAAATGGTGTGGCGCTGGTGTCCGGCGCAAGTCCACGCTTATTTTCAATGCTGTCTTCCGGCAATCTGTCTCCCTACGCGTTTATGCTGGATACCCTTGGCGCGGAACGGTATGCAAATATTGGGGTCTGAGGAAATATTACTAAACATTGATAAGAGGTGAAGCCTTGTGCCATACAGTGAACTTATCAAGAATTACTCTCGCATACGGGATTATATGCGGGAGTTCTTTGTGTATGGCTTTAAGAGCCGCGATGAATACGGGCAAAAGAGCGCTCGAAGTTATGACAATGAACGCCGGCGCATAGAAAGCTGGCTGGCCGGCTATATGTCTTTTCATCAAGATGCATCAGGCAAAAATGTGTTTATCTCGGTAGACAGCCGCCACGTACTCCGCAACCCGCTATACAAGTCCTGGAAAGCAGCCAGTTTTACAAAAAACGACATTAGCTTGCATTTTTTGTTGCTGGATATTTTATCTCCGCTGCACGCAAAATCAATTCCTGAGATTTTGAGAGTTATGGACAATGATTATCTGACGGTATTTTCAAATATCGATCCTATAAACGAATCAACCCTGCGTAAAAAACTAAAAGAGTACGTGGCATTGGGTCTCGTTGTTGCTGAAAAACAAGGTAAACAGCTTTTGTACCGGCTGGCAGACAGCAAACTAAGCCTGGATGGCTGGCAAGACGCCCTATCGTTTTTTGCTGAGGAAAACCCGCTTGGTGTTATTGGGAGTTTTCTGTTAGACAAGTTTTCCCAGGTGCGAGATATTTTTTCTTTCAAACACCGTTATTTGATTTTTACGCTGGACAGCGGCATTATGCTGGATTTATTGTCGGCTGTTCATGAGCATCGAAAAGTGGAATTTGAATTATTCAGGCGGCGCGGAAATCACTCTAAGCGCGTTATCATGCCAATAAAAATATTCATCAGTACCCAGGGCGGCAGGCAATATTTGGCTGGCTTTCATGTACGTACGAAGAAGTTGCAATTTTACCGGCTGGACAGTATTCAAAAAGTAAAAACCTTAGATGTGCAGCCTGATTTCGACAACTATATGGCATGTCTCCGGGATGAAGCAGCGCATATTTGGGGCGTGGCGACAGGCAACGGTCAACGGTCACATATCGAGATGCGTCTGCGTATTGCGGCGGCTGACAGGCGCATTGTGTATCGGTTGGAGCGCGAAAAACGCTGCGGCAATATCGTGCGGTTGGATGAGACCGGATGGCTGTTTACTGCCGATGTATATGACGCGCAGGAATTATTGCCTTGGCTGCGTACTTTTATCGGACGGGTAGAAAGTCTTACTTGCTCCAATAAAATTGTTGAAGAGCGGTTCTGGTCTGACTATGCTTTGATGCGAGAAATGTATGGAGGCGCCAGCGATGCTGTTTAGCGAAGTGTATAGCGCATATTTCAACGCCGTAGCCGCCATTATTGAGGCGGCTATAGGGGAGGATATTACCGATAAACGCATTCTGGAAATTATCGAGGATAAAGCGTTTTCCGAAAGTATGCTCTCCATACTGCCCTCCTTAAAAAACGAAGAATGGCTGATCATGAATCGGGAATTGCGTACTCCAATCAAGCACTCGCCGCAAATGCCCCTTACCTTGCTGCAAAAGCGCTGGCTGAAAGGGCTGCTTGCCGACCCGCGAATTGCTTTATTTGATGTTGATGAGACAGGACTTGAGGGTGTAGAGCCGTTATTTACACCAGAGGATTTCGTTTTCTTCGATAGATATTTGGACGGCGATAATTATGTGGATGAGAATTATATTTTGCATTTTCGGACTATACTTGCCGCTTTGAAAGAACAGCGCAGGATGCATATTAAATATACGAACCGAAAAGGTAAAAGTGTTCACGGACAATTTATACCGATCAAGTTGGAATACTCAGCAAAAGACGATAAATTCCGCTTACTTACGGTAGATGGGAGATTGGCGGCGTATATTAATCTTGCTCGGATAACTGAATGTGAATTGTTGGAAGTCTATCCTGAAAAAGAATTTTATCTGCCTAAATTTCGTGAAAAATACGTAGTCTTTAAACTAATTGACCGGCGTAATGCGCTTGACAGGGTGATGCTTCATTTTTCCGATTGCCGTAAGGAAACTTGCCGGATAGGAGAAAACGTTTATCGAGTTACTCTTTGGTACGACCCCCAAGATGAAACTGAGCTTTTGATCCGCATTTTGTCGTTCGGGCCGATGGTACAAGTCACCGAACCGGACAGCTTTATTGGTTTGATTAAACAACGTTTGCAGATGCAGAAAGATATAACCGGATAGGTTTTGCAATCTATTGGCTATGATTTCCTGAAAAAGGCGGGATATATCATTCTGTACAGTGCATACAGCAACAAAAGCACATCGCCAAAATAGCTAACAGGAATTAACTGCCTGCTTAGAGAATGTAATACTAAGAGTGCGGGCAAATATGAGCTTTTTCAATGTACAGAAGAAGTTTTTGGCCGACATTAGGGAAGCACATCAGAGAGGATGGTTTTTATGTGGCTTAAAGTATCATCGGTATTAATGGCCCTGGTTTTGCTATTCATTTTTGTTACGGCGGCCCAGGCCGGCACGCAAGTTATTGTTGACGGTAAAACCTTAACTTTTGCCGCGCCGCCGGTTGTGGAAAAAGGGAGAATATTGGTACCGCTGCGGGCAATTTTTGAAGCGCTCAATGCTAAAGTTAATTGGGATCAAGCCAGCCAAACAGTTACCGCCACCAGGGATAACACCAACATAAGGCTGGTCATCGGCGGTCAAGCCTATAAGAATGACCAGGCCGTAGCTTTGGATGTGCCCGCTAAATTAGCAGGCGGTACGACCTTAGTTCCTTTGCGCTTTGTTTCCGAAGCTCTGGGGGCAAAGGTGGACTGGCATAACGGCGTGGTCACTATAACCTCGGCTGGTACGCCTGAGACTTCATCTACAAGTGACGTTTCAAATATAAGTGACGCCGCAAAGAACCCCCAGAATGCGGCAATGGGCGTAAGTTTCCGGCTGTTCAATCAACTGCGGCAAACCCAGGATTTGCAGGGCCGGAATATTATGTTCTCACCCTTTAGTCTGCAAATGGCCTTTATGATGCTGGCCAACGGCGCGGAGGGCAAAACACAGCAGGAAATCCTTAACACCTTCGGCGTGAACGATTTAGCCAAATATAACGATACTGCCAAAACAGCTATCCAGACGCTCAATGCCGACCAGGCCGTTAACTTTAATGTCGCCAATTCCATTTGGCTGAACAAGGATTACTATCCGGGCGACAATGTGGATTTAACCAGCCAATTCAAGAGCGATATGCAAAACTATTTCAGCGCCAATGCAGCGGCGGTAAACAAAGCCAACGGCGCTAAAACCATTAATGATTGGATCAGCAAAGAGACAAATAATAAAATCAATAACGTCCTGACCGACGGGGATATGCAAGAACTATTGCTGTGCTTGGTCAACACGATTTATTTTAAAGCTGATTGGCAAGCTCCATTTAAAGCGGAAGGGACTGCAAAAGCACCTTTTACCGAGCCAAACGGCCAAGTCAAGCAAACTGATTTTATGCACCAGACCGGCTACTTCAACTATTATGAGGATGCAGCCATGCAGATGCTGGAAATGCCTTATCAAGGCGGGAACGTGAGCATGTATGTAATCTTGCCCAAAGAAGGCAGCCCGGGGTTTGCAAACGTCAATGCCAATATGGTGGCAACGGCGATAGCAAATAAGAGCCAACAGTACGTGAACGTGATGATGCCCAAATTTAAGACTGAAACGTCGATGAAATTAAATGACGCCATGAAAGCGTTGGGCATTACCACGGCATTTGACGAAAGCTGTCCTGATTTAACCGACAAACTGGTTAGCGGGCTGCCCGCCGGAAACAATGTCTTTATTAGTTTGGTCATGCAAAAATCATTTATCCAAGTGGATGAAAAAGGAACCGAAGCAGCAGCCGCAACGGTAATAGGCATGACCGGGGCCGGAATGCCGCCCGAGCAAATGGTGGTCTTTAACGCCAACCGTCCGTTTATGTATCTGATCCGCAACAATACCGGCGGCGACATTTACTTTATGGGCCAGTATAGTTTTGTCCGGTAAAGCAGGATGTTTTAAGCTCGGGGAAAATATCCGTTACTGTTCACCCGTTACGGTTCAGCATTGAGCGGCGCGCAAAACCGTTAACCGTGCGTTCATGCTCTCCGAGAAATCGCTTACGGTTAACGGGTTTGCGTGCCGTATTCACTTTGGGTATCAACAAACACGGGGGGGCGGCTTATGGAGCCAAGGCAAAGAGAGCAACTTCAGCCTGATCGGGGCAGGGGTTTACATTACGGCTGGCTTATCCTGGTGACCTGTGCTTTGCTCAATGGCGTGTCCATCGGCTTAGCCCGGTTTGGCTTCGGCACGATCCTGCCCGCCATGCAGCAGAGCATGGGCTTTAACCACGAGCAAACCGGTTTCATTGCCTCGGCCGATCTGTTCGGTTATTT
>WQUS01000016.1 GCA_009781965.1 Bacillota bacterium
ATCTCGTCTAAAAATATCTGCATGCACTGTGTGTTGCTTTTGGGCAATATCAAGCTGTCCCATTGCCTGCTGATAATGCTCACGGCGCCATACGCATAAATATACTCCCGGCAAATCATTGTTGGACATACCGGCCTGAAAGGTTTGGGACACCAGCAGCGCTTGCTTTCGGCAATTCGGCCAAAACGCGCTTCATGCTGGACAGTCCAGCTTGCCGGGGCGTCGCCCCAAGGTGCGCCGTTATCCATCGTCATGCGTTCCGGCAAGCCGTAACGGGTAAAAATCTCAACCAGACGGGCTTGAACGGTTTGCCGCTTTTCGTCCGTACAGGCTGACAAGCAAAGCAGATAGCGCGAATGATCGTCCAGAAGCGTTAAAGGATGACAGCGCCCGGAACCTGTCTCAAAATGCCCCTTGCATGCAATGTTCTATAGGCGCTTCGCTATAAGGTCTCTCAGGCCTTTTGGGGCTTAAATTTTTTCGGAGCTACGCTCACATGCCCTCTCGTATTGCCGGTGTTGGCATCGGGCTAAGCCAAAAACTCTACCTGGGTATTTTTTGTGAATAACGATAGCGGTATAAGAGGGCATGGGGCCGCTGTTTTTACCATTCTGGTATGGGGTACCACGTTTGTTTCAACAAAGGTTTTACTCACGGATTTTAAGCCGGTTGAGATTCTATTCTATCGCTTTTGTATCGGCTTGCTCATTTTGACAGCCGTCTATCCCCGCAGATTGAAAGTTACATCGATAAAGGAAGAATCGCTTTTTGCAGGAGCCGGGCTGTGCGGAGTAACGCTCTATTTTTTGCTGGAGAATATTGCCCTTACCTTGACAACGGCTTCCAATGTGGGAGTTCTTGTATCTGTGGCGCCGTTCTTTACGGGCATATTGGCAAGCTGGCTATTGGCGGGTGAAAAACCAAAGGTTACTTTTTTTATCGGCTTCTGTGTCGCAATTGTAGGAGTTATTCTCATAAGTTTTAATAAAAGCCCAACATTGCAATTTAACGCATTCGGCGACCTGCTGGCCCTTTTGGCAGCCGTTGTTTGGGCGATTTATTGCATACTTTCCAGAAAAATCAGCCAATTCGGCTACAACACCATTCAGACAACCAGAAGGATATTTTTTTACGGCCTCATTTTTATGATACCCGCGCTGTTTTCGTTTGACTTCGCGTGGGGAATACGGCGTTTCCTCTTGCCCATACATATCTTCAATATCTTGTTCCTTGGATTAGGGGCATCGGCCTTGTGTTTTGTTACCTGGAATTTCGCGGTGAAAGTATTGGGAGCGGTGAGGACGAGTGTCTATATCTATGCCGTCCCGGTGGTTACCGTGGTGAGTTCCGCGCTGATGCTGCATGAAAAAATGATCTGGATGCTCGTTTCCAGGACCATTTTAATATTGGTGGGACTTGTTGTTTCGGAGAAAAAATAACTGGACGTGCGGTTTTCCGATTCCTGAAAATTCTCTCCCTCGCTTATCACAAGCGCTGCAATTGTTTGTTGATGGCGGTAAAGCTGTCGCCAGCTTACCAGTTGGCCGGCTTGTGGATGTTCGTTCCTGGAATTGGTGACGGTAATTGCGATGCTGCGAGCGCGCCTTTTCTGATCCTGCGGACAAAATCGGCGTATTTGATCAACTCGTGTGAAGGGTGTCCTTTAATGACCGGAGAAATAATCCCTATTTTCTTCCCGTTTTGTTCCTTGACGAGTCGGAGAGCTTCAGCGAAATCGCTGTCGTTCGAGATGATCACGGCACAGTCGTATACATCTTTCCAGGCATCGTTGAGCAGGTGGACAGCGAGATTGACGTCGGAGCCTTTTTCTTCCGTTTTGATGACATTGACGAAGGTGGGCGGCTGGGTCGGAGGGGCATTTGGAGCGCGAACAGTGTGGGTTAAAAAATGACCATAATGAACGGTCAAACCAGGGGTATACTGCTGCAACGCTCGGATATAGGCTTTTTGCCTGTTGGGCTGATTCGGGTCGACGCTACCGGAGACGATCGCGGTAAAGTATTTGATTTCGGTGATCTGGTGAGCAGGTGGGAGAAGCAATGCCACCAGTTTTTTCAGGTCCAGCCATTTGTATGCTGTTCCTTTAAGGGCGCGGTAATAGAGATTGAATCCGTCGATGTAGACCGATGTGCGCATTGTCTCTCAAAAAAAAGCGGGGGCCGCCGAAGCGGCCCCGCACCATCGGGCGAAACCCAGATGGGTAGTAGTGAATAATTATACCTTTATAACTGCCAAGAGAGCAACAGAAATGCGCCAGCAATAGCGGACGCTTTTTATGCGTGTGATAGCACAGGAGAAAAAACTCACGTTTATCACAACTGCTGTAGCTGTTCGTTGATGGCGGCGATTTCCGCTGCCGCGAGCACCGCCGCCAGTTCTGGCTGTGTCGATGCCAGCGCGCTCCAGGCATAGACATCGGCCACTTCCGCATCAGGGAATTTACCCTGCCCGGCTAAAAGCTGCGCTGGTTCTGGTGGTAGGCCGGGCGGCAGCTCTTTGATCTCTTCCAGTGTGATGGCGCATTCCCAGGCATTGCCAGCCTCGTAAAAATACTGGAAGATGAAACGCATCGGTTCGGTCAAGGATTGCAGTCTGGCCTGGCGTTCGTCAAATTGGCTTTCGTCGAGGCGCAGGGGCCTCCCGGCAAAGGTGCGGTAGAGTATTTTGCCGACCATGAACTGATGGGCGGCGTGGTCGTCCCAGCCCATGGCCAGTTGGATAATCTGGTGCAAATTGAACAAGGTAT
>WQUS01000017.1 GCA_009781965.1 Bacillota bacterium
TGCTCATACGCAAAGCCTAGGCAGGCTAAACTATTAACCGTAAGCGATTTCTCGGAGAGCATGAGCGCACGGTTAATAGTTTAGCCTGCCGGCTCGATGCTCAACAGTAACGTGTGACCGGTAACCCTTATTATCCGTTGTCTAAAATTATATTGAGCCGGCTATTGCACTATGACCAAAAATCCGGACAACCGGTTTTATTTCACAGATTGCGCAGCGTTTCAAAGTTACATTCCTCCAGCTTCTCGTTCATGACGCGCTGGATAGACAAAAGGACCTCATGAACAGAGCACTGAGCGGGGTTTCCTTTACTGCACCCATCCGGAGCATGCAAACAGCTGCTGATACAAATCGGTCCCTCGATTGCCTCTATGACATCCCGCATAGTAATTTGCCGCGGCGTTTTAGCCAGTGCATAACCGCCGCGCACGCCGCGGAAAGACTTCACAATACCGGCCCGGACCAGCTTAAGCAGTATCCTGAGCATAAAACGCATGGGAATATGCTCGTGGTCCGCGATAACCCTGGCCTCCACGACTTCCTCCCCGGAGCATTGGGATAAATACAATACCGCCCGGAATGCATAATCGGTTGCTTGATTAAGTTTCATTATCCCTTCCCACCAGAACAGACTATTACTTATTACCATTATTCTCAATGCTTGGTATTTACTTACATTATAGTAATATTTTTTCACGGAAAAGTCAACAACAAAGCCCACAACCGTCAATTTGGTTGTAGGCTTTGTTGTTGCTAACGGAACAGGACTAAATCACCCGCATTGATTTTTCCAACTGACCCAGGGTATTGCTTTCCAACATGCGCGCCGCCCGCTGAAACAAGCCGACGGTTCGCACGGCCGGCCATTGACTGCGGGGTAAGGTGTTTAACCAGAGCACCCCTTTGACCTGCCGTTTAATACCGCTTACCAGCGCCAGAGCCTGTTCCGGCTCCATGGTCTTGGTATCGCTGACAATAATCAGATAGCTGTTGCGGGTCAGCAGCTGATTGTAATTCCCGGCCAAAGCCCGCAACGCCGCCGCCAAGTTGGTGGTTTTGCCCCACTGGGCGCTTTCCGACATTACCGTCGCCATAGTGGAGGCAAAACCCCTGCGCCGGCGCAACTTGGGAGTAATCCGTTCCAGATTCTCGGCAAAAATAAATGTTTCGATATCCCGCACCACATCGGAAAGGCCGTACACAAACTGAATCACCAACCGGGCGTAAGCAGCCATGGAAGCAGACACGTCGCAGACCAGAATCAGCCGCGGTTTCTGCACCCGCCGCCCCCGGTAATGCAGGCGCAGGGGAAGTCCCCCATAGCGCACGCTGCCCCGTACGGTACGCCTGATGTCAATGGCTTGCCTTTTGCGGCTGCCCCGGTAACGGTGCGAAAGGCCGGTGGCCAGCCGCCGGGCTATTTTGCGCAACAGTATCGTCGCCGCAGGCATTTCCTGGTCCTTGATGGCCAGCATATCCCGTTCCAGAAGCGATTCCTCCGGTTCCGCCGCCAAATCGGAAACCACCGAGCGGACCACCTGGTCAACCAATTGATCGCCGCTGCAATTGGCGGTCGGTTCCCGGCGGCAAAGATTGTTTTCCGGTTCCTGGCGGTTCAAATAATAACGCCAGTATTCCAGCGAGGCTTCAAGTACCTGGGCAATGAGACCGGACGGATCATTAACCGGATTACCGCGATATCTTTCCAGCAGGTCGCGGATCCGCTCCTTGCCGTCCCGGGGCAGCCGGGAGTAGGTCTCCAACTGTTCCTGGGTCAGGTTCAGATACTCGGCGGCCCCGCCGGCCCAGTCGCCGCCGCTTTGAGCCACCCCATCATGCAGCTCGGCCAGGGATTGCTCCAGCACCATTTCACGTTCCCGGGCCGCTTCGTCTTCCAGGCGGCGAAACTGCTCCTGTACTTCGTCAGGCGTAAAAAACCTGGCAAATGCCAGCTCAAAAACCTTGGCGTCCCGCTGTTTTTTAACCAGCGTAGCTTTCAAAGCTAAGCGAAATTGTTCCCGGTCCAGGACATCCACCATAGCCAACGCCCGGGCGGAGTCAATTAATTCGGAGGTGCCGGAGTTCAGGCCCAAACTGCGCAGCACCGCTAAAAACCGGGCCAAGCGGTTAAAAAAATCAGCCGGCGACGGCGCCTCCGCATCTTCCAAAATCGCCGCTATTTGTCGCAAGTTCAAATCCATTTGCGTTTATCAACTCTTTGCCTGTAATTTGTTTTTAATTTTATTGTCGCATAGCAGGGAAAAGCAGTAATTTGTTGAACATATTTTCCATGATTAATTTTACCAGATTATGATATGGAAAAGGAAGTGTTAAAAATGTCCGACACTGTAACTCCTAAAGGCGCAATTCCTCAGCGGGACGAAAATAGCTTCGCGATCGTACCCCGGACACCCATGGGTATGCTGACCCCCGAAATATTAGAGAACATTGTCCTCGCCGTACGCAAAAATAACATACCAATCATCAAAATCACCTCGGGACACCGGCTGGCCCTGGTAGGCATAGCGCCGGAAGCAGTGGAGCAGGTATGGACCGATTTAGGACTGGACATTGGTCACGCTGTGGGACTGTGCTTACATTACGTGCAAGCCTGCCCGGGCACTGCTGTATGCAAGCTGGGCGTACAGGACTCTTTGGCCTTGGGCGCCGAACTGGAAAAATTGTTCGTCGGTAATTTGGATTTGCCGGCCAAATCCAAGATCGGTGTTTCCGGCTGTCCGAACAACTGCGGCGAAGGTTTGG
>WQUS01000018.1 GCA_009781965.1 Bacillota bacterium
CTTAGTCTCTCTCAAAAGGTGATCTTATTAACCCCAAGCTGGTTGACCTAAAGGTTTCGCCTGGAAGGCGAGGGATTTAACCCCAATATACAGACATTAATGCCGCTAAAGGAAACTTGATTAATTGCCCGGCTGATAACGGCCCAAAAGTTTGGTAATTACGGGTCAGCTGCCCGTCCCGGTGGCCTAAGCAGGCCAGGTAAGCTTCTTTTATTGCCTCTTCCTGTAAGCCCAGCGCCGCCATGGCATCCAGACGCAAATCATAAAGAGCGGCGTAATCTGCCGCGCTTAAATTGCCGCCGTCCGAAGGATGAGTATGGATACAGCGCAGCCCCGCCAACCGGTATGCGCCGCGGCGTTTGCCCCGGGCCTGTAAACTCACGGTGGCGGCGTCGCCAACGCCGACGGAAACCACTTGTCCGCGCCGGTCAATAAACACGGCCAGCTCCCGGCCGCTGCCGCCGGATACGGCGGCGATAATACTGGCTATATCCAGCGTGATCACCATATCTTTGTCAACTGCCAGATCATAAATCCCGCGCAATAACGCCAAGTCGGCCTTTTTTAAACCCGAAGTGTTGCCGTATACGGTTTTCTCCAAACCGGAATGCCTCCCTCTATTCCGCCTCTCCGTAAAAACAGATCGGCAAATAGGTTGCGTAATGTCTAAAGTCATTGTCGATGGTAAAAATCGGCAGACCGTTGTTATGCGCAACGGCGCAAATCAGAAAATCGGTATGAGAACATTGTATGCCGTGTTTACGGCAGATAGTGTAAAACTCCGCGGCAGTTTCGTAATCCCGCGTACAATTGGCAAGTCGTCAAATTATTGCTAGTCTGTTTTTGAGCCGTACGAAAGCAGCCTCGTCACTGATGCCGGATAGGATCTCCTTTCGTACGGGGCCAATCAGAACAATTGCTCCGGAAAGCATAATTTCGGTTAATTTCCGCACGTTTGTATCCGGTTCCCGGCAGCGCAGCGCTAATGACAAAATCAAGGCGTCAATCAGCATGCTGCCCATCTTTACGTTGTCTCACTTCTTTATAGTCATAGTGTAATATTATACACAATTGCTTGTGTATAATCAACACGTTTTATATCATTTAGCAAAAGACCGCTTATATAATAGAGGCGGTCTTTTAAGATAATATGTTATTTTTACTTCCGCATCCAAATGCGTTTATTTGCACATTCATTTAGGATTATTTTGCACCAAATAGTGGCAGTGGGTAGCTGCCATTAAATATTTTTGAAATCAATTTTATTGTTGCGTATGGTAACCAATCTTGTCTTGCCTGAATTGTTCCAAAGAGATTTTGTTTTAACGCTGGCGCTGCCTCCTGATGTGATTATAGTAATGGTTTTATCAATGTTTTTAAACCAGCCTGCGCCAACATACAAATCCACGGCGTTTTGTCCTGATAAGTTAAACACAATATTACTTCCCGAAGCGTTAAGGATAGCGGACATTTGCACCTGAGTGGGCTGCAGCACTGCTACTCCATTGACAATGGTATAGTTAACTTTAACGCCGTTCACTGTGATGCTATTATTGTTTGCTGCACGGATTACGGTAATGGTGTAGGTTTTGGTCGCGCCGTTTTCGGCGGTGATTGTTACGTCAAAACTATTCGCGCCGGTGACAAGGGTTTTGGTTCCCGCGCCGACAACTGTTGCTTGGTCATTATTAGCTGTAGCAGTGATATTAATATTACTGATGTTGCTGTCCACTGCGACTGTGTAATCCGTGATGTTCGAGTCAAAAGCCGGGTTCAGTGTACCTGCGCTAACATCTAGATTGGCTAATGTAGCGTCAGCAGATAGCTTATTGAATACAGGGAACAACGTAATGTCCTTTGTGATCGGCATTGCCGGGTCCCAAAGCGGATTGCCTGTTGTATCATCGCACCAGTACTTGATGCTGGCTGAATCGGCTGGGTAATTGGTGTAAACATCATCCCAATTGATCGAATCGCCGTCTGTGACCGACTGTGTATAGCCTATTGAGTAATTACCGTCAAACACTCGGAAGAACACTGTGTGGGTCACCAAAGATATTGTCGGCGTATACACAAAATCGTTGCCGCTTGAATCAGCTGTTACGTTGGGCAGATTGATAGTCGGTGGAGCCACGGTGTAACCGCTTGCATCCGGCGGAGTTATTACTAAATTCGCGCCGTCCAGTACATTAATGTTGTAGCTGCCATCCGGCGCTACCACTTGCTGCATCGTTTCGCCGCCATCCAATGTGTAGTTAACCGCCAGGCTGCTATAGTCAAAGCCAGCTCCCAAGCCACTCAAAGTTCCGGTTACTGTGTAGGTATAGTGCGGGATAAAATTAGCCGTTAACGTTACCGGATTAGCAGGCATGGTAAAGGTTATGGCCGGCGTGTTAACATCCGCAAGGGTTACGCCATTCGCGGTCCAGTGGTCAAAGACATAATTGGCATCAGCTGTGGCAGTCAGGTTAATTTGCTCGCCTGCTGCGTACTGACCGCTTGGTGCGCCGGATATTGCACCGCCAGGCCCAGACGTGACATTCATAGTGTAATTAGCCGATTGGGCAGGACGTAAATTTTGCAAATATGGATAGCCATTGTTTAAGTTCTGGTTAATCACCCACACCGTATCAAAATTAAACCCAACAAAGAAAGCTTGCTGGCACATTTGTGAGTTAGTTAGTTTTATGCCATACGGACTGCCATATAGATTAAGGCAGTAACAATTGCTGATATTGGGTAAATCACCAAAACCGCAAATCCCTCCCATATAAGAAGAAGACGGAGAAGCGGTCACTGTTCCTGCATTATAACAGGTGCTGATTGAAGAATTAGTGTCAGTGCCAATGTAACCGCAGTAACCGCAAATCCCTCCCGCAAAAGAATAATAATTAGTAGAAGTTGCAGTTACTGCACCCATATTATAACAATTAGTGGTCGAACAGTCAGCTATACCGCAAATCCCTCCCGCATAAGAATAAGAAACAGTAGAGGTAGCGGTCACTGTACCCATATTATAGCAATTAGTGACCGAATAACTAGTGTTGCAGAAACCGCAAATCCCTCCCGCAAAAGATCTGGTAGAAGATGCTGCCACTGCTCCTGTATTATAACAATTACTGATTGAAGAATCAGTGCCACTATAACCGCAAATCCCTCCCGCCTGAGAATCAGAATTAGTAGAAATAGCAGTTACTGCACCAGCATTATAACAATTGCTGATTGTGATTGTGTCATTGATGGAATTGTTACTGCCACCGTAAATTCCTCCCGCATAAGAACCAGAGTTATAAGAAGAAGCGGTCACCGTTCCTGTATTATAACAATTGCTGATTGAAAAATTACTGCTACCGTGACCGCAAACCCCTCCCGCATAAGAAATAAGGCTATAAGAAGAAGCGGTCACCGTTCCTATATTATAACAATTGTTGATTGAAAAATTAGTTTCACCGAAACCGCAAATCCCTCCCGCAAAAGCATAACGAGAACTAGAAAGATTAGAAGAAGCCATTATTTCACCTACGTTATAACAATTACTGATTGAAGAATTAGTACCAATGAAACCGCAAATCCCTCCAGCATAAGCATGGTCGGAAGAAGGAGCAACATTAATATTCAGAACCGTATTTTCCATGCCCACATTCTTGACAGTTCCTCCATTATAGATGCTACCAAACAGCCCGTTTCCGCCGTATCCAGATCCATTACCCGTAATAGTCAGATTGCTTATCACATGCCCTTGTCCGTCAAAAGAACCCGCAAATGGATTAATCGGCACCCATTCCACGCCGCTTAAATCAATATCCGCGATTAAATAATAACTGCCGCTTAAATTATTCCTGATCGCCTCTAATTCCGCTCGGTTGGATATCGCTATCGCGCCTGCCGCAGGCGTATCAATAGGCGCCATGAATTTGCCGTTTGAGCCGTAGCCCGTACCCAATGACACATTCGTTGACACTATTGCTGTTAAATCCTCGTTTATTGCATAAACCACTTGCTCAACTGAACTGTCAACCGATTGTTCGGCTTCGGATCCTACTGCATTTGTTCCCTCCGCTATAGCCGCCAAAGCCCCTGGCGATATGCTCAATAAAAACATGACTATCAGCGCAAAGGCCACAAATTTCTTTGCACCACAATTTATTTTTTTCATCAGGTTCAATCCCCTCCAGGTTTAAATATTTTTTAAAACACTAAAAAATCTCCATTCTCGGGCACATTTTTTGCGCTATATAACTATTTGCATCGTTAGACGATGCAATGATGTCGATACTGCTGATATTACTTGTTCACTGAGACAGTATTAATCCATACTACTCAGTAATTCCAGACTTTCACCTCCCTGCTCAGGCGTTTTCAGCATGCAAGGTATTAATGCCCCGACCAATTCGATATAATTTACTGAGTTTTCAGACAATTGCTGCCGCATATATGTATATTATATTTTAAAATAAAGCGCACTGCAATGACTATGCTGGCAAACTGGCGAATTTTATCGAAAACCATTTTATACCATTTTCGCCACCCTTTAATACTCCACCGCTTCCAGGCACAGACCATGGGGCGGCAGAGTAGGACCGGCCGCGATCCGCAGCCGGGACGCCAGCGCCCGGCTCACCATGTCCGGTTCGGCTTTGCCCATCCCCACCCGCACCAGCGTGCCGGAGATAATCCGGACCATGTTGTACAAAAAACCGCTGCCCCGAAACACAAAATGGAGCATCGCCCCTTCCCGCTCCACTTCCGCCTGGTAGATTTCGCGCACCGTATCCCGGACCGTGGAGCCGGCCGCCTGAAAACACTTAAAGTCATGACGGCCAACCAGCAGCCCGGCAGCCGCGGCCATAGCCTCGTCGTCCAGAGGTACCGGCCAAAAGGTGCTGTATAGCCGGTGAAAAGGAGAAGGGATTCTGGCGTTCCAGATGCTGTAACGGTAAATCTTGGCCCGGGCGTCAAACCGGGCGTGGAAATCCCGGGGCGCCTCGACAGCGTCAATAATCTTAATATCATCCGGCAGGCTGCCGTTTAAGGCCAGGGGGATCCGTCCGGCCGGAATAGGCCAGCCGGCGGCGTCGAAATTAACCACCTGTCCCTTGGCATGTACGCCGGAGTCGGTGCGGCCGGCGCCGACAATTTGCGTCCGGCGGCCGGTAAACCGTTCCAGGCAGGCCTCCAGCACCTCCTGCACAGTGGCCAGCCCGGAGCCCCGCTGCTCCTGGAAACCGTGATAATTGGTGCCGTCATAAGCAACGGTCAGCTTAATATTGCGCAAAGGCCATCTTACCTCCCCGGCACTAAAATCGTTACTGTCCGGAACATTTCAGTTTTACCCCCATAAAAGCCAATAGGAAACCGCCGCAGCGATTTCCCCAGGCCGGTTTCCCCCCGGTTACACCAGTTCCAGTTGTACCATTTGTGCGGCGTCGCCGCGGCGATAGCCGGTTTTGACAATCCGCGTATAGCCGCCCGGACGGTCGGCATATTTGGGCCCGTATGTGTCAAACAGCTTGCGCACCACTTTTTCCTCGTAGATGTATTCCATCGCCTGCCGCCGGGCGGCCAGATCGCCCTGTTTAGCCAGGGTAATCATTTTTTCGGCGATGCTGTTTACTTCCTTGGCCCGGGTTTCCGTGGTGTTAATGCGCTCGTCACGTAAAAGGGAGGTTACCAGGTTGCGCAACATGGCCTTTCTATGACCGGTATTGCGGCCTAACTTAGAGTAAGCCACCTCTTAATCACTCCTTAATCCTCTTCGTCCCGCAGGCCCAAGCCTAATTCGGTAAGCTTGTTGACGACCTCTTCCAACGATTTTTTACCTAGGTTGCGTACCTTCATCATGTCTTCTTCGTTGCGCTGGATTAATTCATCCACACTGTTAATGCCGGCTCTCTTCAGGCAGTTATAGGAACGGACACTGAGATCCAGTTCCTCGATGGGCATCTCCAGTATTTTGTCCTTTTGCTCTTCTTCCTTTTCCACCATGATTTCCAGATCGTCGGTGGATTCGGTAAGCCTGATAAACAAGCGCAGGTGTTCGCTCATAATCCTGGCGCTCAGACTGATGGCCTCATCGGACCGGATACTGCCGTCGGTCCAAATCTCCATGGTCAGCTTGTCGTAGTCAGTGCGCTGACCCACCCTGGTGTTGTCAACGGAATAGTTAACTTTACGCACCGGCGTAAAAATGGAATCCACCGGGATTACCCCGATGATATGGTCGCCTTTTTTGTTCCGTTCGGACGACACATAACCGCGCCCCTTGGCAATGGTCATTTCCATGAATAACCGGCCCCCGTTGTCCAGGCTGGCGATGTGCAAATCAGGATTCAGTATTTCCACATCGGCGTCGGTCAGGATGTCGGCAGCCTTGACTTCCCCTTCGGTGCTGGCCTCAATACGCAACATTCTTTCCTCGTCGGTATACATCTTCAGACACAGGCCTTTAAGGTTCAAAATAATGTCGGTAACGTCTTCCTTAACGCCGGGGATCGTGGAAAACTCATGCAGCACCCCGTCAATTTTCACTGAAGTTACCGCGGCGCCGGGCAGGGATGACAGTAAAATACGCCTGAGAGAATTGCCCAGGGTGATACCGTAGCCCCTCTCCAGCGGCTCGACAACAAACTTACCGTAACTTTTTTCCTCATTTGTGTTCACACACTCGATTTTGGGCTTCTCTATTTCCAACATACTTAGATTAACCCCTCCTTGGAACGGAATGGGATTACCCTCCTACACCCTCTTACTTGGAGTACAACTCCACGATTAAGGTTTCTTTAACAGGGGTGTCTATCTGGTCCCGGGAGGGCGGGGCCACCACCCGGCCTTTTTGGTTCTCGGCGTCGTATTCCAGCCATGCCGGCGGAGTGTTGTCGGCGGCACGGTCGAGCAACTCCTTAATCCGGGGCGAGTTCTCCTTGCTTTTTTCCCGCACGGTGATTTCGTCACCAGCCCGGACCATAAATGAAGCGATGGTGGTTTTACGGCCGTTCACCCGAAAATGCCCATGCAAGATGAGCTGACGGGCCTCGCTGCGCGAGGCGCCCAGGCCGAGCCGGTAAATAACGTTATCCAGACGGCGCTCCAAAAGGCGCAACAGGTTTTCACCGGTAACGCCGGACTGTCTGGCGGCTTTAAAATAAGTGTTCCGGAACTGCTTTTCCAAGACCCCGTAAAAACGGCGGGCTTTTTGCTTTTCACGCAATTGCAGGCCGTATTCGGAAACTTTTTTGCGGCCCTGGCCATGCTGGCCGGGGGGATAGCTGCGCCGTTCGATACCGCATTTAACGCTGTAACAACGGTCGCCTTTTAAGTACAGTTTCTGACCTTCGCGGCGGCATAACTTGCATTGCGGTCCGGTATACCTTGCCATATCCTTTCCAACACCTCCTTAGACTCTCCGGCGCTTGGGCGGCCGGCAGCCATTATGGGGAATGGGTGTGACGTCTTTAATCACGCTTACTTCCAGACCGGCAGCCTGCAGTGAGCGGATGGCGGCTTCGCGGCCGGCGCCCGGACCCTTCACAGTTACTTCCAACTCTTTCATCCCGTGTTCCATAGCCTCCCGGGCAGCTTTCTCAGCGGCCATCTGAGCGGCAAAGGGGGTGCTTTTACGTGAACCTTTAAAACCCACCACACCGGCGCTGGCCCATGATATGGCGTTGCCTCTGACGTCGGTAATGGTAACTACGGTATTATTAAATGTCGATTTGATATGCGCCACGCCTGATTCAATGTTCTTGCGTTCTCTTCTTTTGGTTCTGGCAGTTCTTCGCGCCATTGTTTACTGATTCCCCCCTTACTTCTTCCTGCGCACGCCTACAGTGCGTTTGGGACCTTTGCGGGTCCTGGCGTTGTTCTTGGTATTCTGTCCGCGCACAGGCAAACCGCGGCGGTGGCGCAGTCCCCTGTAACAGCCGATCTCCATCAGCCGCTTGATGTTCAGCGCAATTTCCCGGCGCAGATCGCCTTCCACGCGGAAGTTCTTTTCAATAATATCCCGGAGCCGGTTGACTTCCTCTTCCGTCAAATTCTTAATCCTGGTATCGGCATTAATGCCGGCCTGGGTCAATATTTTTTGCGATGTGGGCTTGCCAATGCCAAAAATATAGGTAAGGCCGATCTCTGCTCTTTTATCCCGCGGTAAATCAACACCCGCGATACGTGCCATCCCTTAAAAACACCTCCGTTTACCCTTGCCGTTGTTTATGTTTGGGATTTTCGCAAATAACCATTACTTTGCCTTTGCGGCGTATAATCTTGCATTTTTCACAAATTGCTTTCACCGAAGGCCTGACTTTCATGTTATTACCTCCCCTGGCCAAGATGAGCGGCCCTTAGGTTTTGCCTGCCGGAGCAGTTAAATTATTTATAGCGGTATACAATCCTGCCCCTGGTTAAATCGTATGGCGAGAGTTCCACCATAACCCGGTCTCCGGCCAGGATGCGGATGAAATTCATCCTTATTTTTCCGCTTACATGGGCCAATACTTTATGCCCGTTCTGCAGCTCCACGCGAAACATTGCGTTCGGGAGCGGTTCAACTACAGTACCTTCCACTTCGATTACATCCTTACCTGACATTAGATAACAAACCAACCTCCTTATTTCCAGTCATCCACCAAGCGCTGAATGGCTCGTCTCAGCTCAGCATTTGCAACCCGTTCGCCTGCGTGCAGCTTAACGGCGATTTCTTCGGCGACCGCGGGATAATACCCCAAATGCCGGGCGTTTTTCCGTTTTGGTTTTTCCACCCGCCGCAGACTTCCGTCGGCAACGAGTAAAAACCTGTCGCCTGCAAAACCAATCACCAGATATATTGTACCGCTGTCCCTGCCGGACCTGGATATCACCAATTGGCCCGGAACCGCTTTTCCTTCCATCGCTTTATTCCCCCAACCGGCAGCAGGCTAAATCCTGGTCATAATCAAAGGCTCGCCGTCGGTAATGGCAATCGTGTGTTCAAAATGGGCGGAAGGTTTACCGTCATCGGTAACCACTGTCCAGTTGTCCGCCAGGGTGTGCACCTGGTAGGCGCCTAGGTTCACCATCGGTTCTATTGCTAATGTCATGCCCGGCTTCAGCCGCGGACCGCGTCCGGGCCGACCGAAGTTAGGTACCTGCGGGTCCTCGTGCATCTTAGTGCCGATGCCGTGTCCCACGTAATCCCTGACCACGGAAAAACCGTGTTCCTCAACGTATGATTGTACTGCATGAGAGATATCGGAAAGCCGGTTTCCGGCATGGGCCGCCATGATGCCCCTGGTAAGTGCCTCCCTGGTTACTTCAATCAGCTTAAGCAGCTCCGGCGCTATGTCGCCTACGGCAAATGTTTGGGCGCTGTCGCCAAAATAACCATTTATTTCCGCCCCAATGTCAATACTGATAATATCTCCAGTAGCCAATTTTTTTAAACCGGGTATACCGTGCACCACCTGTTCGTTAACCGATGCGCAGATAGCCGCCGGAAACCCGTACAGACCCTTAAAGGCCGGCTTGGCCCCTTGGGACAAGATATACTCCTCGGCAATGCCGTCCAGTTCCGCCGTAGTTACTCCGGGTTGCACGGCCCCGGCTATTGCCGCCAAAGCCCCGGCCACAATCCGGCCGGCTTCCCGCATGTAAGCCAGTTCCTGCGCTGATTTACAAATAATCATGGCCCCCGCTCCCGGTTACTTAATAAATCCCTGGTAACTGCGCATGAGCAAGTGGGATTCTATCTGCTTCATTGTATCCAACGCCACGCCCACCACAATCAAAAGGGCGGTACCGCCAAAGTAGATATTGGGTATCCGCGTAGCCAGAAGCACAAAGTTCGGCAGAATCGCAATTAATGCCAGGAAGACCGCTCCGGCCATAGTAATCCGGTTCATCACCCGGGCAATATATTCGGCGGTCGGGCGACCAGGTCTGATCCCCGGCAAAAAACCGCCGTATTTCTTAATGTTATCGGCCACATCCACCGGGTTCATAATCACCGCGGTATAAAAATAAGTAAAACCGATAATCAAAAGGGCATAAATAATAGTGTGCCCCACGCTGTGCCAACCAAAAAACTTAATATAAAAATTCGCGACCACTGAATTCTTAAACCAGGAAGCGATTTGCTCCGGGAACATCATAATCGACGAAGCGAAAATCACCGGGATCACGCCGGCCTGATTTACTTTAAGCGGCAAGTGGGTAGTCTGGCCGCCGTAAACCCGGCGTCCCACCACGCGTTTAGCATATTGCACCGGAATCCGGCGCTGCCCTTCATTGACCCAGATCACCGCGGCAATCACCAAAGCGCCAATCACCACCAGGATCACGATACTCAGGATGTTAATCGTACCGGCTTGCAGTAACTGGTACAAGTTCTTCGTCCCGGAAGGCAAGCGGCTGACAATACCGGCAAAGATCAACAGTGAGATACCGTTCCCAATACCGTGCTCGGTAATTTGCTCACCCAGCCACATCAACAAAGTAGTACCGGCCACCAAGGTCACCACAATCAAAGCCAAAGGGATAAAACCATGGACCGTAGTAGCGCCGTACCTGCTCATCAGCGCGCCCATCGCGATGGCCTGCAGCAAAGCCAAAATCACCGTGAAGTAACGGGTATATTGGGAGATCTTTTTGCGCCCTTCATCACCCTCCTTGGCCAGCTTTTCCAGGTGCGGAATCACCGCCGTCAGCAGGTTCATAATGATGGAGGCGTTAATGTAAGGCACGATACTCATGGCAAAAACAGAAAAACTTTTGAAAGCATCGCCGGAAATAACATTGAAAAAGCTGAACATCACGCCTTGCCCAATCAGATCGTTGAACTTTTGCACATCCACGCCGGGCACCGGAATATGCACGCCCAGCCGGAAAATAAAAATCATCGCCAGAGTGAACAACAGTTTGGTGCGCAGTTCGCTGACCTTAAAAGCCCCTTTTAGGCCGTCCGTCAGTGAAGCCAATTATATCACCTCAGTTTTGCCACCCGCAGATTCTATTTTTTCCACCGCAGACTTACTGAACATATGGGCTTTAACAGTAAGGGATTTTTCCAGCTTACCGTTACCCAGAATTTTAACTCCGTCGCAAATTTTCTTGATCACTTTTGCTTCGAGCAGGATTTCGGGAGTTACCTCGGCTCCGTTCTCAAAGCCGTTTAATTTATCCAGGTTTACAGCCACGATCTCCTTTTTAAAAGGAGCATTGGTAAAACCGCGCTTGGGCATCCGGCGCTGCAAAGGCATCTGACCGCCTTCAAAACCGGGGCGTACGCCGCCGCCGCTGCGGGCGTTTTGACCTTTGTGGCCGCGTCCGGCAGTTTTACCCAAACCGGATCCGAGCCCCTGACCCTTGCGAGTAGGCTTGGGCCTGGAACCGGGAGTCGGTCTCAAATCATGCAAGTTCATGGTACGCCTCCTCACACTTCTTCCACTTTAAGCAGGTGGGTGACTTTGTTAGTCATCCCCCTGATTTGGGGCGCGTCTTCCTGAATCACGGAACTGTTCGTTTTGGTCAATCCCAAAGCACGCACTATCTTGCGCTGGGATTCCGGCGTCCCGATCAGACTCCTGACCAAAGTAATCTTCAACTTGCTCACCACACTACCCCCTAACCAAGCAGTTCTTCCACTGACTTGCCGCGCAGCCGGGCTACCTGCTCAGGCGTTCTGAGGCTGGCAATACCGCTCAATGTTGCCCGCACCACGTTGTTAGCGTTATTGGAACCCAGTGATTTGGACAATACGTCCTGCACACCGGCCAACTCCATAATTGCCCTTACCGGACCGCCCGCGATTACGCCGGTACCGGGTGCGGCTGGTTTTAGCATCACCTTGCCGGCGCCAAACCGCCCCAAAACTTCGTGGGGGATAGTGGTACCGGTTAGTGGCACATGCACCAGATTCTTTTTAGCATCTTCAATGGCCTTACGGATCGCTTCGGGTACTTCGCCGGCTTTACCCAATCCGGCGCCTACCCGTCCTTTGCCGTCACCTACGACCACCAGAGCTGAAAAACTGAACCGCCGGCCGCCCTTGACCACTTTGGCCACGCGGTTAATAAACACTACTTTTTCGGAAAACTCGGATTGCGGTTTTTCGAACTTTGGCTTATCAAACTTTGACACCGGTTCCCCTCCTGACTTAAAAACTTAACCGAACCTCACATCCCGCATTTCGAACCTCGAACTTCTTATTTCGAACTTCGAACCTCGAACCTCTAAAACTCCAGGCCGCCTTCCCTGGCCGCCTCGGCCAGAGCCTTGACCCGCCCGTGGTAGATGTAACCGGCGCGGTCAAAAACAACCTGTTTGATGCCCTTCTCCAAAGCCCGGGCAGCGATCAGTTTGCCCACTTCCGCCGCCGCAGCCCGATTGCCGCCGGAGGCCTGGCCTCTAATGCCGGCGGACAGGGTGGATACCGCCACCAGGGTGACACCCCGTTCGTCGTCAACAATCTGAGCGTAAATATTATTCAGGCTGCGGTAAACGTTCAATCTGGGCCTTGCCGCGGTACCGCTGGTTTTTTTGCGGACACGCAGCTGGCGTTTTTTACGCAACCCGTTGCGGTCGGGCTTGTTAATCATGCCGATTCACTCCTTAACCCTTATTAACGCTTGGCGCCGGCCTTGCCAACTTTGCGGCGGATCCGCTCGCCCTCGTACTTGATCCCTTTGCCTTTATAAGGCTCCGGTTCCCTAACCGCACGGATGTTGGCCGCCACTGCTCCCACCAGTTCCTTGTCAATGCCTTTCACCGACACCTTGGTCACGGCCGGAACCTCAATCTCAATCCCCTCCGGCGGTACAATTTCCACCGGGTGCGAGTAACCAACCGTCAGGACCAGCTTTTTGCCTTGCATAGCCGCCCGGTAACCAACGCCCACCAATTCCAGGTTCTTTTGAAAGCCGGTGGAAACGCCTTGCACCATATTGCTGATTAAGGTGCGGGTCAGGCCGTGCAGCGACCGGTGCAGTTTATTATCCGACGGCCGCTCTACTACCAGCGTATCGTCGACAATTTTAATCATCATGTCCTGGTGAAAAACCTTCTCCAGCTTCCCCTTCGGACCATCGACCCGGACGGTATTGCCGTCCACAACAGCCTTTACGCCGCCGGTAAGCTGGACAGGCTTCCTGCCGATTCTGCTCATAGCTTACACCTCCTGTTTCCCGGTTTACCAGACGTAGCAGATCACTTCTCCGCCAAGTCCAACCTGCCGGGCTTTCCTGTCGGTCATAATCCCCTGGGATGTTGAAATAATGGCAATACCAAGCCCGCCCAGCACTTTGGGAATCGAATCTTTACGTGCGTAAACCCGCAAACCGGGCCGGGATATGCGCTTCAATCCGGTAATTACCCGATCTTTGCCGTGATTGTAACTCAGATAAATGCGCAGCACACCCTGTTTGCCATCCTCAATATATTCATAGTTTTTAATATAGCCCTCTTCCTTCAGCAACGCGGCAATAGCGCGCTTTGTTTTGGAGGAGGGAGCCTCTAAAGTAGAATGATATACCATATTAGCGTTCCTGATACGGGTTAAAAAATCGGCCACAGGATCAGTCATAACCATCCCGAGAAAACCTCCTTCCTTTTACCAGCTGGCTTTCCTCAAACCGGGTATTTCACCTTTGTAAGCCAGCTCCCGGAAACAAATCCGACAGATCCCGAACTTACGGATATAAGCGCGGGGACGTCCGCAGATGTTGCATCTATTGTAGGCCCGTACTTTGTACTTGGGCTCCCGTTGGGCACTGGCAATCATAGATTTCTTGGCCACTTTTAATTCCTTCCCTCCTTCAACCGCCCACTTACGCCGCTCTGAACGGCATGCCCATCAGGCGGAGCAGTTCCCGAGCTTCTTCGTCGGTCTTGGCGGTGGTCACAATAATGATGTCCATGCCCCTGACCTTATCAATCTTGTCATAATCGATTTCCGGAAAGATTAACTGTTCCTTAACCCCCATGCTGTAATTGCCCCGCCCGTCGAATGATTTGGGCGAAATACCGCGAAAGTCACGCACCCGGGGCAACGCAATACTGAACAGCCGGTCCACAAACTCATACATCCGGTCCCCCCGCAGGGTGACCTTGCAGCCGATAGACATGCCCTGACGCAGCTTAAAAGCGGCGATAGACTTTTTAGCCTTGGTAACCACCGGCCGCTGACCGGTAATGATCATCAGGTCGTTAACCGCGGCGTCAATAATCTTGCTGTTCTGGATTGCTTCGCCGACGCCCATGTTAACCACCACTTTTTCCAGCTTGGGAACCTGCATAACACTTTTGTAGCCGAATTTTTCCATCATCGCTTTGGCTACTTCGCTTCTGTATTTGTCCTTAAGCCTAGGCAAACTTTTTTCCTCCTTACACCGGGTCAGCTAAACAGTTCACCGCAATTTTTGCACTGACGGAGTGATTTACCGTCTTCCTGTATTTTTTTGCCTACCCGGGTGGGTTTATTGCATTTAGTGCAAAACAGCATCACATTGGAGCTGTGCAGTGGCGCTTCCCGTTCCATAATGCCGCCTTGAGGCAGACTGCGGGTCGGTTTGGTATGGCGTTTAACCTTGTTGACGCCTTCTACAATGACCCGGGAATCAGCAGGACGCACTTCCAGCACTTTGCCTTTCTTGCCGGCGCTTTTACCGCAAATAACCAGTACGGTATCACCCTTGCGCACATGTATTTTGGGTTTCACCTTGGGTTTCAACATCTCCGTTACACCTCCTGTAGCGCCGTATCCTTATAAAACCTCCGGAGCCAGGGAAACAATCTTCATGTAATCGTGATCGCGCAGTTCCCGGGCTACCGGCCCGAAAATACGGGTTCCTCTGGGACTCCCGTCGTCTTTGATAATTACGGCGGCATTCTCGTCAAACTTAATATGGGAACCGTCGGGGCGCCGGACTTCTTTCTTGGTCCGTACAATTACTGCCCGCACAACGTCTCCTTTCTTAACAACGCCGCCCGGTGTCGCTTCTTTAACGGAAGCAACAATAATATCGCCAAGGCTGGCATACCGGCGCAAGGCGCCGCCCATAACACGGATACACATGAGTCTTTTAGCGCCTGTATTATCCGCCACCCTAAGCATGGATTGCACTTGAATCACCAGACATCCTCCTTTACACGGCGGTGGAAGCCGCGGCGGTTAAACTAAACCTGTTCGGTCTTGCGAACCACTTCCACGACGCGCCACCGTTTATCTTTGGACAGGGGTCTGGTTTCCATAATTCTTACCCTGTCGCCGATATTACAGACGTTTTCTTCGTCATGGGCCTTGTATTTCTTGGAACTCCGGACGGTACGGCCGTAAACCGGATGACGGCCGGTGCTTTCCACCGATACGACCACAGTTTTTTCCATTTTATTGCTGACTACGGTACCGGTCCGGACCTTGCGCAAATTGCGTTCAGCCACTTCGGCTAACCCCCTTTTTCAAAACGGGTACTGAAAACTTTTCCTGTTAAGCCCGGACAATGCCGATTTCCCGCTCTCTGATCACAGTTTTCACCCGTGCTATGTTATGGCGTACTTCCTTGATGCGCATCGCGTTATCAAGTTGCCCGGTGGCCAGCTGAAAGCGCAGCCGGAACAGCTCGTCCTTGGCGTCGTTCATTTTCTTATCCAGTTCCTGGTCGGAAAGCTCGCGTAATTCTTTAGCCTTCACTAGCCTCACCTACTTCCCCACGTCTGACAAACTTGGTTTTGATGGGCAGTTTATGGGCGGCCAGGCGCATTGCCTCCCGGGCCGTCTCTTCGTTAACCCCGGCCAGTTCAAACAGAATCCGGCCCGGCTTAACCACCGCCACCCACCATTCGGGAGCACCTTTACCGCTGCCCATACGGGTTTCGGCCGGTTTTTTGCTGACCGGTTTATCCGGAAATATTTTAATCCAAACTTTACCGCCCCGTTTGATAAAACGGGTCATGGCAATACGGGCGGCTTCAATCTGGCGGTTGGTAATCCAGCCCGACTCCAATGCCTGCAGCCCGTACTCCCCGAAATGGACCTCGTTGCCGCCCTTTGATTTACCTTTGGGCACGGGACCGCGGCGCTGTTTGCGATATTTAACCCTCTTCGGAATGAGCATCGAGCTTATTCGCCTCCTTTACCGGCGGCCGTCTTTCTGGCTTCCGGCAAAACTTCTCCTTTGTAAATCCAAACTTTAACCCCTATTTTGCCATAAGTGGTATTGGCCTCGGCAAAACCGTAATCAATATCGGCGCGCAAGGTATGCAGAGGCACTTTCCCCTCGCTGTACCACTCGCTGCGGGCGATCTCGGCGCCGGCCAGACGGCCGCTGCAGGCAATTTTAATTCCCTTGGCGCCCATGCGCATGGAACGGCCCACACTCTGCTTCATAGCCCGCCGGAAGGCAATCCTTTTCAGCAATTGGGAAGCTACGTTTTCGGCCACCAATTGCGCGTCAATTTCCGGGTTCTTAATCTCCACGATGTTGATGTTGGCCTGCTTGCCGGTCATCGTCTCCAGTTGTTTGCGTAACCCTTCAACCTCCGCGCCGCCCCGGCCAATCACAATACCCGGTTTGGCTGTGTGGATGGAAACCTTCACTTTGTTCGCCGCCCGCTCAATCTGAATCCGGGCCACGCCGGCAAGAAACAGTTTGGTCTTAATGTACTTGCGTATTTCCTGATCCTCTTTGAGCAATCCGGAAAAGCTTTTTTTATCCGCAAACCACTTGGCGTCCCATTCTTTAATGATGCCAATCCGCAACCCTTTCGGGTTTACCTTCTGCCCCACGCTAGCCCTCCTTTTTCTCTTTTAATACCACGGTGATGTGACTGGTCCGGTGACGCAGCACGTCGGCCCGCCCCATGGCCCTGGGCTGCCACCGTTTCAAAGTCGGCCCCTGGTCCACGTAGCAGGCGGCCACATATAAATCATCCTTACTCATTTCATAATTGTTCTCCGCGTTGGCGGCGGCCGAATTGACCACCTTGGTTATCGGCGCGGAGGCTCGATTGGGCGTAAACTTTAATATGGCCAGCGCCTCTTTAACATCTTTGCCCCTAATGAGGTCGATTACCTGTCGCACTTTGCGCGGGGAGATGCGTATATGTTTGGCTACCGCCTTTGCTTCCGGCATGGTGTATCATCCCCTTTAAAATTATTTTAGCGCAGTGGACCGTTCAACGTGGGAGCCATGTCCCCTGAACATCCTGGTGGGCGCGAACTCGCCCAGCTTGTGCCCCACCATATCTTCGGTAACATAAACTGGCACGTGTTTCCTGCCGTCATGCACCGCAATGGTGTGGCCGATCATATCAGGAAAAATAGTGGAACGGCGCGACCAGGTCTTGAGAACCCGCTTCTCGCCCTTATCATTCATCGTTCTAATCCGTCCTAAAAGCTTTTCTTCACAATACGGGCCTTTTTTAAGGGAGCGACCCATCGGCTAGCCTCCTTCCTTGCTTGCACTGTA
>WQUS01000019.1 GCA_009781965.1 Bacillota bacterium
AAGCCGGCCAGGCCAAACAGGGGCATTAATTCTTTTGCCTCCCGCTTGGCCTCCCCACGGTCGCAGCCGGTCACTTCCCGGGCCAGGATCACGTTATCCAGCAGGGTGCGCCAGGGCAGCAGCAAATCTTTCTGCGGCATATAGGAAACAACCTCCGCCGCCCGCCGCCCCTCATTTTCCGTCAGCAGCACCCGGCCCTCGTCGGGACGCTCAAGGCCGCAGATAATATTAAACAGCGTGCTCTTGCCGCAGCCGCTGGGGCCGATTAAGCTGACAAACTCCCCGGCGCCGACTCGTACCGAAACCTGGTTCAGGACTGGCATAGGTTGGCCGTCCACCATAAAACTCTTCGACACGCCCTCCGTTAGCACAACAGCGCCAGATTTAATTTTGTCTATTCTTTCCCGGCTGGTCACATACCCACCTCGATC
Organism: Bacillota bacterium; assembly: GCA_009781965.1. GTDB lineage: Bacteria > Bacillota > Desulfotomaculia > Desulfotomaculales > Desulfallaceae > BRH-c8a. Next base: position 432 of record WQUS01000019.1, read on the forward strand.
TTTGCCCCTGGGCAAAACTTGATCTGCTTATGCCGAGCAAGAACAAATTTACTGTTTTGACTGTTCCGGCAGAAATTCGTTAGTGAAAGCCTGATTAGTGTCAATCTTTTGTGGCAGCAGATTTCTTGCGTACAGCCAATCGGCATAGTTTTTCCACACCTCGGCCTTTTGTTCGCCCCAGCGGGGCGCGTCGTCCCGGTAGCGCGGGCTTAAGTAGGCCTGACTGGCCAGCAGCAGTTTCTCGTTGCTTTCCGGCGCATGCTTTAACAGTATCCCGGCTGCTTCTTCCGGGTGGTCGATGGCGAACTCATAGCCTTTGGAGGTTGCCCGCAAGAATTTACGCACCAGTTCCGGATCGTCGGCAATCAGCTTCTCTCCCGTGATCAGCACCGGCGTGTAATAATCAAGGGCCGGTTCCAGCCGGCGCAATTCAATATAATTCAGCTGCATACCCCGCAGCTCGGCTTCCACGCCGGTCCAGCCGTAATAAATCCAGGTAAAGTCCACGTCCCGCTGCACAGCGGTAAAGAAATCCGTCACGCCGATATTAATCATTTTTACCTTATTAAAATCACCGCCGTCTTTCTCCACAATCGCCTTCAGCGTAGCCACCTCAAAGGGGGAGCTCTCGCCGCCGTAACGCTTGCCCTCCATGTCAAGGGGCCTGGTAATGCCTTTATCCTTGAGCGAAGCAAAACCAGAGGTATTATGCTGGATTACCGCGGCCACGGAAACCACCGGCACCCCGTTAGCTCTGGCCTGGGTCACATCTTCCTGGAAACCTACCCCAAATTGAGCCTGGCCCGAAGCAACCAGCTGGGTGGTAGCGCCGCTGTTCTGGCTAGGCTCAATGATATTCACCTGCAGCCCTTCATCGGCAAACCAATGCTTATCCAGCGCCACATACAGACCGGTGTGGTTGGTGTTCGGCGTCCAATCCAGCAGCACCGTCACCGGCTGCAGCTTGTCTTTCCTGGCACCGGTATTTTCCCGAGCGGTATTGGTATTGGCGCCGCCGCCGGCGCATCCGGCCAGTAATAAAACAGCGGTCAAGATCAGCGGTAGCAGTTTTTTGGTCATTTTATCTTCTCCTTTCGTTGTGATACCAAGGGATGGATAACCGGGATAATAATTCGATCAGCGCAAACAGCGTCAAGCTAATTAATGAAATCACGACAATGGCCGCAAAAACCACATCCGCCCGATAGGCGCGGGAGGCCGTGGTCATAAACAACCCCAAGCCTTTTTCCGCCCCCAGCCACTCGCCAATGACTGCCCCCATTACCGCATAAGTCCCCGCTATTTTCAGCCCGGCAAAGAACGAGGGCAGAGCGGCGGGAATTTGCACCAGCCTGATCATTTGCCACCGGGAAGCCCCCATTACCCGCAGCAACTTAAGCATCTCGGCATCGGCGGCTTGCATCCCTTCAATCACGCTGACCGCCACCGGAAAGAAGCAAACCAGCGTGACAACAACCATCTTGGGCATGATGCCGAACCCAAACCAAATAGCAATCAGCGGCGCGATGGTAATAATGGGGACGGTCTGGGAAAACACCAGCAAAGGATAAACGCCCCGCCGGACCCGGGGGGACAGGGCCATCAACGACGCCAGCACCAGGGCCACCAGCACCGCCGCCAGCAAACCGCTGAGCGCCTCGGCAACAGTATATAGGGACTGAGTCAGCAACTGCGGCCACATCTGCGCCAAAGCAATAAAAACCAGGCTGGGCGGCGGCAGAAACCACACCGGCAGGCCGGTAACGCGCACGGCAATCTCCCAGACCGCCAACAACAGCACAATCACCAGCGGCGCCGCCAGGGAAATTCTGCGCCAGGAGCGAAAAATCACCTGTATTTGGCCACCTTTTCCGCCATGGTTACACCGCCGGGCACGTAAGCGATTTTAATGTAAGTCATCACCTGCTCGGCGCCGGCTTCAATACAAGCCTGCTGCGCCTCTTTAATGATTTCCAGCAATTGATCCAGTTCGCCCTCCATGGTGGTTTCCATGGGCCCCACTTCATATTTGACCCCGGAACGCTGCACCACCTCGATAGCCCGGTCTACCAGCCTGTAAATATCGCTGGCCGGCGCCACCGGCAGCACTTGAAAACTGACGTTAATCGGCTTGGTTTGAGCGTTGTTTGCCACTTGCCATCATCTCCCCTTTTATTTTAATCAACAATTCTAATCAGCAATTTTAATCAACAACAAAATCCCGGCAGCCACGGATATTTCCGCTTGCGCACCGGCCAGCCGGTTGCTTACCCCGTAAGGATTGCCTATTCTGAAAACAGCGTTGTGCAGGGGCCAGCTGGCCCCTTT
>WQUS01000020.1 GCA_009781965.1 Bacillota bacterium
ACTTCACCTTTAAAGGTTTGGATTCTCCGTTTGGTCTTCTCCAGCGGGGAACACCACGAAAATGTTTTCACCATAGCACTGCCTGCGGCTCCGGAGGCCCGCAGCCCTGTAGGCTCGCCCTTCGCCGGCATTAGCCGCCTGTCTGTGTGACAGAAAAGCGATAAATTGGCGTTTTTAATATTGAGGAAAAGAAGATGGATACATTTCCTACGGAAATAAAATATAAAGGAGATGATACAAATCCTCTCCCCGTAGGTAATGCCAATTTATCGCTTGGGACGCAAACGGTTATTGCATGCTACCCGCCGAGCGGGCGGGGAAAGCCTTGCATGCCGTCTCTGGTCGTGATACAGCTAATGCCACGTCAAAACGTGCGTAGAAAAATGCCACGACCAGCTTAGGCAGGCAAGGCTTTCCCCGCTCGCTCGGCGGTGTACTTTCAATATACCGTTTGCGTCCTGGGCGATAAATTGGGGTTTATCCGCATTCTTGAAATTTGCAATCAGATATGCTATCTTTACTTGTATGAAAAGCCTAAATATCACCATATCTGATGTGGAATACGCCAAATTTGGTATTACAAATAATGAGTTATCCTTCTCTGATTTTGTGGATATCGTAAGCAAAGAACTATTGAGAAAGAATATCAATGCGGCTGTGGATGCAGCCGATACCTGCGGCCTTTCTGCCATGACCATGGATGATATTACCGCAGAAGTTCAAGCCCTCCGCCAAAATGCAAAAAGTAATTATTGATACCAATGTTATTGTCTCTTCGCTCATACAAAAGGGTATTCCCTATCACATAATTTACGATTTATTTGTTGGAGATAAAATCAGCCTTTGCATATCATCACCGCTATTAGCAGAATACTATGCGGACAAGAATTGTAACACCAAAAGAGTATTGGGAAAATTATAAGCCGGTAACTTAATTTCCCGCAATGTATCAGGCTCTGTTTTTCATGATACCACATCGCCGTATTTTTCATCAAAGGATCACGGCGATATGGTAGATTCAATTTAAGTCCTCATACAGGCTATCAATTTGTGATAGCTCCTGGCCGATTTTTAATACGGCTAATTTGTTACAGTCCCGCTCTTATGATCAATAACCCATTGAGCATTGGCTGGGGGATTACGGCTGATAATTTTTCCACCGCCGGTAGCATCCGCGGTCATTAAAACGCAATTCCAGCCTTTTGCTAATTTGATATCCGCCGCCATAGAATATTTACCCCCAGAACCATCATCAAATTGTCCGGAGCCGGAAATAACCACATCCCCATCAGAGTACATATACATATAAGAATCGCCTTGAGGATTATAATTACCATATCCATCAGTCGTAATTACCGGATTGGCATATAGGTCAAAGCCGATCGTGGAACTTGTACTAGAATCCAGATACTCCAGATACTCCAGAGAAATACTCCCGATATGATTGGCGCCGCCACTTTTAACCCAACTGGCAGGCATATCACCCAAATCATCCACTACTGAAGTTAGAGCGGCGGCAGGCGGGGGCGGTATAATAACGCTGGTTAATTTGCCGCCTGTAATACCATTTGTAACCGTCGTAAGCGGATAGTCCCCAGAAGCAGTAGAAGCATACGCACTGACATCAGCATTCATCGTATTGGGAAACGGAACCACGCTGGTAGTAGTAGTGTTAATATCATACAGTTGGGCATTAATTATTAAATTTCCTTGAGCATCAACCGATACACCTGCCGGTGCTCCGGTAGGACTACTGGGTGGCTGGGAAATTACCCCTCCCAGATCTCCGCCACCGGTCCCTGAGGTGGTACCGTTATCACATCCAACGAGAACAAGGCCAATTACCATAACAGCGATAGCCATAGGTTGCAGCATTTTACTTGCCTTCATTTTATTACTCCTCCTTTAAAAATTGTAAAAAACAACATAATTCCGCTATTTGTTACATAAACTATTGGCTGATATATATACTTAATCTATTAGCCTTTTGAGGATCTGTCAACTGTCGGGCATGCTCAATCACATGGAACGGCCAAGATCATGAACAGGGACGAAAAAGAATGCCGGCAGCTACTGAGCCGGAATATTAAGCGTTTCCGTAACAGGTTGGGTCTGTCGCAGCTTAACCTGGCCCTGGAATTGGGGATTTCCACTACGTTTCTCAGCGACATTGAGACAGGCAAAAAATGGGTGTCCGCCCAGACCCTGGCTCAAATCGCCAAAGCCCTGAAAATTGAAGTCTATGAACTGTTTAAACCAGAGCAGACTGTGAAGGATGATGTATCGGCGGCGGTTATAAAATATCTGGATAATATAGACGAAACATTCATTAAATCCATTGAGGATACCATAAGGCCGGCCGTCAAAAAGTCCATTACCAAAATGCGCAGGTACTATTCTGCCGAAAAATCCCCATAAATGAAAAAGCCACTATATCGCTTTTCTACCATACAATAGCCGCATAATGCCGGCGAAGGGTGGGGCTGTAGGGCTGCAGGCCTCCGGAGCCGGAGGCAGTGCTATGGTGAAAACATTTTCGTGGTGTTCCCCGCTGGAGAAGACCAAACGAAGAATCAAAGCCTTTAAAGGGGAGGAAAAAGCTGCCCGGCGCACTGAATAAGTTGATTGCTCTCGCTCACAAAACAAGCAAAGTCCGCTTATAAGCACACATCCGGGCAAGGGCTTCGTAAGCGGATTCTTAACGAGTTTTCACCATAGCACTGCCAGCGGCTCAGAGGCCTGCGGCTCTGCAGCCCCG
>WQUS01000021.1 GCA_009781965.1 Bacillota bacterium
AGTTATTAACCGTAAGCGATTTCTCGAAGAGTATGAGCGCACGGTTAATAACTTTACGGGCCGGCTTGATGCGAAAGCAGTAACGTGTGACCAGTAACATGTCCCTAACTGTTCATAAAAGTATTTTGGATTATGGATTGATATTTTTTCAAGATCTAGATATTATTAAAACAGAGCCGGTGTAATTTTTGGCAAGTAAGGCAGCCAAGCGCGGCAAGGTATAATACAAGGTATCATATATTGAAAGGAGAGGGTATTGTGGCTGGTGAAAACATTAATATTCTCGGTGAATCGAATTTTCGGCAATTTATTGCCGATGCTACCGAACCGGTACTGGTTGATTTTTGGGCCGAGTGGTGCGGGCCCTGTAAAATGATTGCTCCGGTGTTGGAAGAGGTAGCCAAGGATTATGCCGGCAAAGTCGCGATAGCCAAAATTAATGTGGATGAAAACAAATCCATACCGTCGAATTTCGGCGTGGTCAGTATTCCCACATTAATAGTGTTTAAGGGCGGTCAGGAAGTAGAAAGAATCGTTGGCTTTAAGACCAAAAAAGAACTGCAGGCGACGTTGGACAGGTATCTGGCCTAACGGGGCCTGAAAGTACCGGCCGGATAGGTGGCCGGCTTTCCTAAAAGGACAAGAAAGGCGCGCGGCTGAAGAACTGATTTAGTGCGTGCTTTTCTTTATGTTTGCAGGGTGGTGACAAATTTGGAAGACATGTTTCGGCAGGCGGCTGAAAAAAATAAAGCTAAAATAGCCCCGCTGGCGGTGCGGATGAGACCGCGCAGCCTGGAGGAGTTTGAAGAACAGTCCGGTTTGGTGGGGCCGGGGCGTCCGCTAAGAGAGCTGATTACCTGTGACGGCATGCAATCGTTAATCCTTTTCGGACCGCCCGGCACAGGTAAAACCACTTTGGCGCATATTATCGCCAATCTGACCAGCGCGCATTTTGAAAAAATAAACGCGGTGATGGCGGGAGTGGCGGACATCCGCAGGCTGACGGAACAGGCCGCCGATCGCCTGGGTATGTACGGCCGGCGCACCGTGCTGTTTATTGATGAGATTCACCGTTTCAATAAGGCCCAGCAGGACGCGCTGCTGCCTTTTGTTGAAGACGGGACGGTGGCGCTGGTTGGTTCCACCACCGAGAATCCCATGTTCGCGGTGAACCGGCCCTTGCTGTCCCGTTCTCTGATCTATCGGCTGGAACCATTATCGGAGGAGGCTTTGGCCAGGATCCTCAGCCGTGCTCTGGCTGATGCCGAACGGGGATTGGGTAATTATCTGGTGGAGCTGGCGGAGGGCGCGTCAAAGGCCATCACCGGTTTTGCCAACGGCGATGCCAGAGCCGCCTTGAATGTTTTGGAACTGGCGGTGCTGACCACCGCGCCCGGGGCAAACGGCAAACGGCTGGTCACCATGGAAACGGTTAAAAACGTCTGTCAAAACCGGATTATCCAATTTAACCGGGCGGACGAGCATTACGACGTTATCTCGGCATTCATCAAAAGTATGCGCGGCTCGGATCCTCAAGCCGTGCTCTACTGGCTGGCCAGATTGCTGTATGCCGGCGACGATCCCGCCTTTGTCGCGCGGCGGATTATGATTCTGGCCGCCGAGGATGTCGGGCTGGCCGATCCCCAGGCCTTGGTGGTCGCCACCGCCGCGGCCCAGGCAGTGGAGCGCATTGGAATGCCCGAAGCCAGGATTATCCTGGCCGAAGCAGCCGTTTACATGGCGCTGGCGCCCAAGAGCAATAGCGCTTATCTGGGTATTGAAGCGGCTTGGGAGGCGGTGCGCACGGAAAAAACAATGGCTGTGCCGGCTCACCTGCGTGACGCCAGCTATAGCGGCGCCAAGCAAACTTTGGGTCACGGCATCGGTTATCAATATCCCCATGATTATCCAAACCACTGGGTATCGCAGCAATATCTGCCGGATAACATGCAAGACAGGACTTTCTACCGCGCTTCGGAGCAGGGAAGAGAGAAATCACTCTGGGAGAGTTACTGTTCAGTGTTTGTTGATCCTCAAAGCCCAAGCACGCAAAACCGTTAACCGTAAGCGATTTCTCGGAGAGTATGAGCGCACGGTTAACGGTTTTGCGTGCCGGCTCGATGCTGAATAGAAACGCGTTAACAGTAACCTGGGAGAGTTGGAATAGCAAGTAGTACATACTTAATTGACAATAACCGAACGGAATGCTAAGATGTCACTGTCATTAATTCCTACTCACTTGGTAAGGAGGAGCATTACTGTGGAAAGAGTTTATTTTGACCATAGCGCCACCACGCCGGTACGTCCGGAGGTTGCCGAGGCCATGCACAAATCATTGACCGAAGTTTTCGGCAATCCCACCAGCATGCATTATTTCGGCAAACTGGCCCGGGAAGCCGTTGAAGAAGCCCGCACCCAAGTGGCTCAATCCATCGGCGCCCAGGCTAACGAAATTGTGTTTACCAGCGGCGGTACCGAATCGGATAACATGGCCGTCCACGGCGTAGCCATGATTAATAAAAACCGCGGCAACCACATCATCACCTCGGCCGTGGAACACCACGCGGTGCTGAATACCGTGAAAGCACTGGGGAAACAGGGTTTTACCATTACCATCCTGCCGGTGGACAAGTACGGCCTGGTGGCTGTTGAGGATCTGGCCAGCGCGATTACGGATAAAACGATCCTGGTGAGCCTGATGCACGCCAATAACGAAATGGGCACTATTCAGCCCATTAAAGAACTGGCCGCCGTCGCCAAAAGCAAAGGCATCACCTTCCATACCGACGCCGTGCAGAGCATGGGTAAAATCCCGGTGGACGTTAACGAGCTGGGCGTGGATCTGTTAACCATCAGCGGTCATAAAATATATGCTCCCAAGGGTATCGGCGCCCTTTACATTCGTAAAGGCGTCCGCTGGAGACAGTCCTTAATGCACGGCGGCGCCCAGGAGAAGCTGCGCCGGGCCGGCACTGAAAATGTTCCCGGGATTGTGGCCCTGGGTAAAGCCTGTGAGCTGGCGGTGCGGGATCTGGATTCCGAACCGGCTTATCTGATGGGCATTCGCGATAAGTTGATCAAGGCGGTTTTGGACAGCATCCCCAATACCAGTTTGACCGGTCACCCGGAAAAACGCCTGCCCAATCACGCCAGTTTTACCTTTGAATTTATTGAAGGCGAATCGATGCTGCTCAGCCTGGATATGAAGGGCTTTGCCGCTTCAAGCGGGTCGGCTTGTACTTCCGGTTCCCTTGAACCGTCCCATGTTTTGCTGGCTATGGGCATTCCCCATGAACTGGCCCACGGCTCCATCCGGATTACTCTGGGACGGGACAACAAGCCCGAGGATGTGGATAAATTCATGGCCGTAATGCCAGCCATCGTGGAACGTTTAAGAGCCATGTCGCCCCTGAACCAGGAAAACGAATTCGCCATGGAAAGCGACTGCGTGGCCTGCAGATCCAGCGATACCTGCTACCGGCAGGCGTAAATGGCGGAAGATAACGTAAACCAGTCGATATATTACTCATTGCTAAGTTTAAATAGGGGGAGGTTGGGGACATGTATACTGAAAAAGTGATGGACCACTTTGAAAACCCGCGCAATGTAGGGGAAATTACCGATGCCAACGGAGTGGGTCAAGTGGGCAATCCCACTTGCGGCGATATTATGAAAATATACCTCAAAATAGAGGACAACATAATCAAAGATATTAAATTCAAAACTTTTGGCTGTGGCGCGGCTATTGCCACCAGCAGTATGGTTACCGAAATGGCCAAGGGTAAAACCGTTGAAGAGGCTCTGCAGCTTAGCAATAAGGCGGTGGCGGAAGCGTTGGACGGGTTGCCGCCTAAGAAAATGCACTGTTCCAATTTGGCCGCTGACGCGCTGCACGCGGCGATTAAAGATTACCAGGAAAAACAAAAATAAAAGATCCGGGTGATATTTTGGATGCCAGCAGTAACACAGTAGTAGTGGCCATGAGTGGCGGCGTTGACAGTTCTGTCACCGCCGCCCTTTTATTAAACCAGGGCTATCGGGTCATCGGAGTAACCATGCAGCTTTGGGAGCCTTCCCTGAACGAAGGGGCGGGAGACTGGGGAAGTTGCTGTTCATCGGCGGCTGTGGATGACGCCGCTGCCGTGGCCGATAAGTTGAGTATCCCTCATTACGTGCTGAACTGCCGCGATTTATTCCGCCGTACAGTGGTGGGTGATTTCTGCCGCCAGTATCTGGCCGGACGTACTCCCAATCCATGCGTGGTATGCAACCGGCTGATTAAATTCGAGGCCTTGCGGCAAAAAGCCGGCTGCTTGGGCGCCGGTTATCTGGCTACCGGCCATTACGCCGTCACTGGTTGCGATCCCTTAACCGGCCGCCATACCCTGAGGAGAGCCAGGGATCGGCACAAAGACCAGACTTATTTTTTGTATGCCATGACCCAGGAACAACTGGCTTACACACTAATGCCTCTGGGCGGGTTCACCAAGGCGGAAGTGCGGCGCATGGCGGCGCAGTGGCATTTGCCGGTGGCGGAAAAGAGCGAAAGCCAGGAAATATGTTTTATACCGGACGATGATTACCGCAGATTCCTGCGGGAAAACTGCGCCGGTCAGATTAAGCCCGGCCCTTTTTTAGATCTGGAGGGCAGGCAAATCGGCTGTCATGAAGGAATCGCCTATTATACCATTGGCCAGCGCCGCGGTCTGGGCCTAGGGGGCGGCGGGCAAAAGATTTACGTGGTGCGGATTGATCCCGAACGCAACGCCGTAATTGTCGGGCCGGTGGAAGCGCTAAGCAAAACCAGCCTGACGGCGGCTGATTTAAACCTGGTCCTGGCGGAAAGTATTACCGCTCCGGTGCGGGTCGAGGCCCAAATCAGGTATAAGAGCGCTCCGGCTCCGGCCACGCTCACTCCGCTGAACGAACAGCGGCTGCAGGTTGATTTCGATAGCCCGCAGCAGGCCGTTACCCCCGGCCAAGCCGTGGTATTTTATCGGGATGAATACCTCTGGGGCGGCGGCATCATTGAGTAAAACAATTAAATTGCATAAAAGCAATTAAATGTTAACAAACTATCATTGCGCACAATAAAAGGCGAACAGAAACAATAAAAGGCAATGGCGGTTTGTTTAAGTCTGCGCCTCATTGGACATAATGGAGTTAGAGCATCGCAAGGGGGCGGATAAGTTGCATTGCCCGGTATGTGGCGGCAGAGCCACCGGCAAGGTGGGTGTGGAACAATATTACTGCTGGGATTGTTGCGTGGAATACAGATTGAGTAAGGAAGGGGTCAATATTTTCGAGGTTGGCGAAGATGGCAGCCTGGTTTCCTTTGACCCGGCCAATGAAAGCTTAATGTAAATAAAAGCTTACTGTAAATGTTCCTAAGCTGTGCAGCTCCTAAAATCAGAACTGTGGGAAGGTGAGGTTTTGACCAGAAATTTTTGGCGCGGCGTAATTGCCGGCGGCGTGCTGGCCGCGGCGATGGTTATGTTGAGGAGGCCGCATCGCAAGCCGATAGATCTGTCCGGCATGGACATGGTCAAATGTATGCATCCGCGCCGGGCGGCTGACCGGGTGTTTAAAGGGGTAGCCAGAAGAGTAGACGGGTTAATTAAAAAATAGGATTAAAGTACTGAAAATCGCGCGCCAAGGAAATCGAATGGGCGCGATTTTCGCTACTTTTATGAAGTAATCTGGCCATATATATGGCCAGAACTAAGGATAAAAGTACTGAAAATTGCGCCAAGCGGGAACTGAAAGAGCGCAATTTTCTTGTAGGATGGTGTATTTTTTTGTCTTGGCGGTGCGGAAAGAAAAATTACTGGATTATTCTGGCGGCTGTGCTGACGGTCTGGATGGCCTATTTTATCTACCTCCTGCGGGGTATTTTTTTATCCCTGATTTTGGCTGTGGTGATTACCTACCTTTGTTACCCCCTGGTGCGGGCGGTGGAAAGAAAAGGGCTGCCCAGAACCGGGGCTATTTTTATTGTTTACGCGGCCCTGTTCTTTATTGTGGCCGGGCTGGTCCTGTTCGGCATGCCCCGCATCATCGCTCAATTGTACCGAGTGGCCGAGGTGGCGCCCGGATACGCCGTCCAGGGCCAGGAGTTCATCGCTGCGCTGCAGATCAAATATACTCACGCGGGCATTCCGGAAATGTTACGCCGGGTGATTGACGCACGGATCGGCTGGCTGGAAAGCATCCTGGTACAGAAGGTGGAGTGGCTGTCGCAAGCCCTGCTGGGCCTGGCGGGATATATCTTCAATATCATCCTCGCGCCGGGGGTTGCCTTTTACCTGTTAAAAGACATTGAATTTTTTACCGGCCGCGCAGTTTCCTTCATTCCGCCTGCCAGCCGGCTGGAAGTGCTGGCCTTGGGCAGTGAAATCAGCAGCATTATGGACAGCTACGTGCGCGGTTACCTTTTGGTGAGTTTGCTCGTGGGCCTGCTGACCGGACTGGCCATGGCTGCTTTAAAGATGGATTTCGCCTTGACGCTGGGTATCATTGCCGGCTTGACCAACCTGATTCCTTATTTCGGCCCGCTGATTGGCGCTATCCCGGCGATTGTCCTGGCTATGCTGGTTTCCAAATGGATGGTGCTCAAGGTCGTTATAGTGTATCTGGTGATTCAGCAAATTGACGCTGCTCTGATCACCCCCAGGGTACTCGGTAAGCGGGTGGGCCTGCATCCCTTGTTTGTTATCCTGGCCCTTTTGGCCGGCGCTCAGCTTTACGGTTTTACCGGACTGATTCTGTCCGTGCCGCTGCTCGCTGTCCTGCGGGCCATTTTTATCTTTGTCAGCCGCAAGCTTATGCCGGAGGAACGTTAAGTTTGTTACTGTGTAGTGTTCTCCAATTTATTTTTGGGAATCAGGGTCTCCGTAAATTCAATTAAAGTACTAATTAATGCTATTGATTCAAAAAAAGTGCTTTATATTCCGTTTGTAATATGGTATATAATCTGTATAAGCTATATTTATATGGGGGTGCTGTTTGAATTGAACGATCAAATCCTTACGGTGGCACAGGCAGCAAAATATCTGCAGGTTTGCGACAGGACAGTACGAAGGCTCATTGAATCTAAAACGCTGACAGCCTCTAAAGTAGGACATATATGGCGAATACGACAGGTAGATATTAACGAGTATCTCGCCTCAAATGCTAATAATAGGTCAGAGTAATTTGCGCATAGACTTTGCATAGAAAGGTGTATAGCAAGATTATGAATCTATATTGGACAGGCGCCCGTGGCTCTGATACTAAATATACTGGAACTCTATTTAAGGGATCCATTACCATATACGGAAATGATAAAAACGGAAACGTTTCTTATTGCTATGGTAGGGAAAGGATAAACCATAACGTTTTTTGCGCCGCATCATCAGAATTCATATTAAAAAACCAACTGGAGTTAATTGCAAGGGAGCCAGATTGTTATTTTATGGCTTATAACCCAAATTATGTTTACGGAGCACCTGACATTGTGATGAAAAAGACAGTGTGCTTAAATGATCAGCAACTAATGAAAAAACTGGAAAATAAGATCGAATTCCGTAGTATAGCAAAGGGCACAATTCAAATGATTGAATGTGAGCTGCTGCCGGGAAGAGGTTTGTCTTCCAACGAGCGCATTAGGCAATTAGTTGCTGGCGGCTCGCGTATTGTTGTGCAGTATCCAGTTTCCTCAGGCGGCGAAGGAACGTTATTAATTGACGCTTCCAACATTGGTATTCTCGATGGGCTCGACGAAAATGAGGAATATCTTGTGTCGAAGTATATTGAAGACAATATTCCCATAAATGCACATTGCGTAATCTATGATGACTATTCTATAAGAGCCAATTGCGTAATTCACAGCCCATACATGGCGCGGGTTTAAGAAGCATAGAAAAACCGTTTACCCAAAATTAAAAATTGAAAATAGCTCTTAA
>WQUS01000022.1 GCA_009781965.1 Bacillota bacterium
TCGAGCTGGCGGCGCCTGTTTCTCATATTTGGTATTTTAAAGGTATTCCCAGCCGCTTGGGATTGTTGCTGGATATGTCGCCTCGGGCGCTGGAAAAAGTGTTGTATTTTGTTTCTTATATCGTCATTGATCCGATGGAGACGCCGCTGATTAAAAAGCAGCTGCTTACCGAAATTGAATACCGGGAATACCGGGATAAGTACGGCAGTAATTTTAAAGCCATGATGGGCGCCGAAGCGATTAAAAAGTTGCTCCAGGAAATCAACCTGGATGAAATGAACCGTGAACTGCGTCAGGAACTGAAAGATGTTACCGGACAACGAAAAATCCGGGCTATTCGCCGTCTGGAAGTGGTGGAAGCTTTCCGCAATAGCGGCAATTTGCCGGAGTGGATGATTGTGGATGTAATTCCGGTGATTCCGCCGGAGCTGCGTCCCATGGTGCAATTGGACGGCGGGCGGTTTGCCACCTCCGACTTGAACGATTTGTACCGCCGGGTGATTAACCGCAACAACCGGTTAAAGAGATTGCTGGATTTGGGCGCGCCAGATATTATCGTACGCAACGAAAAACGGATGCTTCAGGAAGCGGTAGACGCCCTTAACGATAACGGCCGCCGCGGCCGTCCGGTAACGGGCCCCGGCAACCGGCCTTTAAAATCCCTCAGCGACATGCTGAAAGGGAAGCAGGGCCGTTTCCGCCAGAACTTGCTGGGCAAGCGGGTGGACTACTCCGGCCGTTCCGTGATTGTGGTGGGTCCCAACTTGAGGCTGCACCAGTGCGGATTGCCCAAAGACATGGCCCTGGAACTGTTTAAACCCTTTGTGATGAAAAAATTGGTCAGTGACGGTTTGGCCCATAACATCAAAAGCGCTAAGCGAATGGTGGAACGGGTAAGGCCGGAGGTGTGGGATGTCCTGGAAGATGTAATCAAGGACCATCCGGTATTGCTGAACCGCGCCCCGACTTTGCACCGGCTGGGCATTCAGGCTTTTGAGCCCATTCTGGTCGAAGGGAAAGCCATTCAAATTCACCCCATGGTTTGTACCGCGTACAACGCCGACTTTGACGGCGATCAGATGGCGGTGCACCTGCCCCTTTCCGCCGAGGCTCAGGCCGAAGCCAGGTTGTTAATGTTATCTTCATATAATATATTAAATCCCAAAGACGGCCGGCCGGTGGCCATTCCTACTCAGGACATGGTGCTGGGCTGCTATTATCTGACCGTGGAAAGAGACGGCGAGCTAGGCGAAGGCAAATTGTTTTACGGCCCGGAAGAAGCCGTTATTGCTTATGACAACGGCGCGATCACCCTGCACGCCAAGATCAAAGTGCGTCTTGACGGCGAGATGGTTGAAACCACCGTAGGCAGGCTGATCTTTAACCAGGTCCTCCCCAAAGGCGAACCCTATTTCAACACTGTGACGGATAAAAAATCATTAAGTAAAATTGTGGATGATTCTTATCGTAAATATGGTTTTGCCGCTACCGGCGAATTGTTGGACGGCATTAAAAAACTGGGTTTTCAATATGCGACCAAGGGCGGACTCACCATCGGCAACGCCGATATTATTATTCCCGTCCAGAAAAAGGACATCCTTGCCGATGCCGACAAACAGGTGAATCAGGTTGAGAACCAGTACCGGCGGGGTTTAATTACCGATGATGAAAGGTACCGCAAGGTTATCGCCATCTGGAATAGTGCGATTAAGCAGGTGACGGACGCTTTGGTTAATTCGCTGGACAAATTTAATCCCATTTACATGATGGCTAACTCCGGCGCCCGGGGTAATATCCAGCAGATTCGTCAGCTGGCCGGGATGCGGGGTCTGATGGCCGACCCTTCGGGCCGGATTATCGATCTGCCCATTAAGGCCAACTTCCGGGAGGGGCTGACAGTGCTGGAGTACTTTATCTCCACCCACGGCGCCCGCAAGGGCTTGGCTGATACCGCCTTGCGTACCGCCGACTCCGGTTACCTGACCAGACGCCTGGTGGACGTGGCCCAGGACGTGATTGTCCGGGAAATTGACTGCGGCACCCAGGAGGGCATTTATGTACAGGAGATTAAAGATGGCAGCGAAGTGATTGAAAAGCTGGATGACCGCATCATTGGCAGGCTGGCCCGGGAGGACTTAATCCATCCTGTCACCGGCGAGGTTATCGTAGCGGAAAACGAGATCATTGAACATGAGCATGCCGAAATAGTTCTGGCCGTCGGGATTCAAAAGGTCAAAATCCGCTCGGTTTTAACCTGCAACAGCCGTTACGGCGTGTGTAAGAATTGCTACGGCCGCAACCTGGCCACGGGTCAGACGGTTGATATCGGAGAAGCGGTAGGCACCATTGCCGCCCAGTCCATTGGCGAACCGGGCACCCAATTGACGATGCGCACCTTCCACACCGGCGGGGTGGCCGGTGACGACATTACCCAGGGTTTGCCGCGGGTAGAGGAATTATTTGAGGCCCGTAAACCCAAGGGACAGGCCATCATTGCCGAAGACGGCGGTCTGGTGGAAATCAGGGAAGTCAAAGGACGGCGGGAAATTGACGTCACCGGCGAAGATGGTACGAAAAATACTT
This sequence comes from Bacillota bacterium, assembly GCA_009781965.1. Lineage (GTDB taxonomy): Bacteria > Bacillota > Desulfotomaculia > Desulfotomaculales > Desulfallaceae > BRH-c8a. Next base: position 2,584 of record WQUS01000022.1, read on the forward strand.
ATCTGGTGCCCTACGGGGCCCGTTTAAAGGTCCATGACAGTGACCGGGTGGAACCGGGCGACGAGCTTACCGAAGGTTCGGTGAACCCCCACGACTTACTGAAGATTAAGGGCGTCACCAGTGTGCAGCTCTATCTTTTGCAGGAGGTGCAGCGGGTTTACCGGCTCCAGGGCGTGGATATTAATGACAAGCACATTGAAGTGATGATTCGCCAGATGCTGCGTAAGGTGCGGGTAGAAGAGCCGGGAGATACCACCCTGCTGACCGGTTCTTTAATCGATATCTTTGAGCTGCTGGAAGAAAATAAGCGCGTGGAGGAGGAGGGCGGCGAGCCTGCCGAGGGTAAAGCTGTGCTGCTGGGGATTACCAAAGCTTCCTTAGCCACCGACTCTTTCCTGTCGGCGGCCTCCTTCCAGGAGACCACCCGGGTGCTCACCGAAGCGGCAATCAAAGGGAAAATGGATCCGCTGCTGGGTTTGAAGGAAAACGTGATTATCGGTAAACTGGTGCCGGCCGGCACTGGCATGAGCCGTTACCGCAATATAGAAATAGAAACGGAAGAGGATTATAGCGACGGCTACCTGCTGCCTGAGGAAGAACCGGTGTAAAGCGGAGAAACCTAAAATTGTTGACTTTGACAGACCATGGTGATATCATATCTAAGTGTGTTAATTTCGGAGGTTGATCGGCTATGCCCCAGCGCCTGCAGGCTGCCAGGGAAAAGACCGTAGGCGCCAAGCAGACTATTAAAGCCCTGAAAAAAGATCAAGTGCGCGTGGTTTATGTCGCCGAAAACGCCGAAAGAAATATTATTGAACCGATTCTCGCCGCCTGCCGGGAAAAACAAATCCCGGTGGTCCGGGTGGACTCCATGAAAACTTTGGGCAAGGCTTGCGGGATTAAGGTAGGCTGCGCGTCAGCAGCGATAATTGGCGAATCAAGTACTGACAGCACTTAATTTGCTTTTAAAACAGTGTTAACTGGCAAAGTAACGTAAAGGAGGTGCGACAAAAGATATGCCGACAATCCACCAGCTTATCAGAAACGGCCGGGAAGCGTCCGTAAAAAAATCCACCGCTCCGGCCCTTAAAGAATCCCCGCAAAAACGGGGCGTTTGTACCAGGGTATATACTACTACGCCGAAAAAACCCAATTCAGCTTTGCGGAAAGTGGCGCGGGTCAGGCTGACCAACGGGATTGAAGTGACCTCATATATTCCCGGTATCGGGCACAACCTACAGGAACACTCAGTAGTTTTGGTGCGCGGCGGCAGGGTGAAAGACATCCCCGGCGTCAGGTATCATATTATTAGAGGCGCGCTGGACTGCGCCGGAGTGCAGAACAGAAACCGCGGCCGTTCCAAGTATGGTTCCAAAAGACCCAAAAAATAAACAGCCCAGGACAGCTGTTTAATCCATAAATTTTCAACCTGGAAATTTTAACCTGGCGCAAAGGGGGGAAAAGAATGCCCAGAAGAGGCGCGGCGCCCAAGCAAAATGTCATGCCCGACCCGGTTTATAACAGCAAGGTGCTGACCAAGCTGATCAACCAGATTATGAACGACGGCAAAAGAAGCGTGGCCGAGAAGGTTTGCTACAACGCTTTTGAAATTATCCGGGAAAAAACCGGTAAAGAGCCGTTGGAAGTTTTTGAACAGGCGATGAAAAACGTCATGCCGGTCTTGGAAGTCAAGGCCCGGCGCGTTGGCGGCGCTAACTATCAGGTACCTATCGAAGTCAGGGCCGACCGCAGGCAAACGCTGGCCATCCGCTGGATTACCATGTATGCCCGGCAGCGCAGCGGCAAGAGTATGGAAGGCCGGCTGGCTGAAGAACTGATGGAAGCGGCCAATAATACCGGTTCATCGGTGAAACGGAAAGAAGATACCCATAAAATGGCTGAAGCCAACAAAGCTTTTGCTCATTACCGCTGGTAGTAAAGGAGGGTCTTTATGGCGAGGCAATTTTTGCTGGAAAAAACACGCAATATCGGTATTATGGCTCACATCGACGCCGGAAAGACCACCACTACCGAACGGATTTTGTTTTATACAGGCAGGGTGCATAAATTGGGAGAGGTTCACGACGGTGCGGCGACGATGGATTGGATGATCCAGGAACAGGAGCGGGGCATTACGATTACCTCCGCCGCCACATCATGTCAATGGAGCGATCATGTAATTAACATTATTGACACACCAGGACACGTGGACTTTACCGTTGAGGTGGAGCGCTCGCTCCGCGTGCTTGACGGAGCTGTCGCCGTGTTTTGTTCGGTGGGCGGTGTGGAACCGCAATCCGAAACAGTTTGGCGGCAGGCGGATAAATACAAAGTGCCCCGGATTGCTTATATTAACAAAATGGACCGTATTGGCGCCGATTTTTTCCGGGGTATGGAAATGATGGTTAAAAGGCTGGGCGCCAACCCGGTAGCGTTGCAATTACCCATCGGGGTAGAGGAAAACTTTAGCGGCGTGGTCGACTTAATCCGGCGCCGGTGTATCATGTATCTGGACGATCTGGGCGCTACCAGCGAGGAAACCGATATCCCCGCGGATATGCTGGAGCTTGTGGCCGAGTATCGGGAAAAGCTGCTGGAAGCGGTGGCTGAGTTTGACGAGGAGCTGCTGGTAAAATACCTGGACGGGGAGGAGCCGGACGCGGCGGAAATTAAAGCCGCCTTGCGCAAGGCTACTTTGGCGGTTAAAGTCGTTCCGGTTTTGTGCGGGTCGTCTTTCAAGAACAAAGGGGTGCAGCCCCTTTTAGACGCGATTATCGATTATCTGCCTGCGCCCTCCGATGTGCCGGCTATCCGGGGCGTCAACCCGGACAGCGGCGAGGAGGATACCAGGGCAGCCAGCGACGATAAGCCCTTTGCCGCCTTGGCCTTTAAAATTATGACCGATCCCTACGTGGGTAAGCTTACTTATTTCAGGGTTTACTCCGGGGTGCTCGGCAGCGGTTCTTATATTCTTAACTCGACTAAAAATAAACGGGAACGGATCGGTCGGATCCTGAGAATGCACGCCAACCACCGGGAAGAAGTCAAGGAAATATACGCCGGTGATATTATGGCCGCGGTGGGTTTAAAGGACACCGGCACCGGCGATACTCTGTGCGACGACAAATCCCCGATCCTGCTGGAAGCGATGGAGTTTCCGGAACCGGTTATCTCGGTGGCCATTGAACCCAATAGCAAGGCGGACCAGGACAAAATAGGCGTGGCGCTGCAAAAGCTCGGCGAAGAGGATCCCACTTTTAAAGTGCACACCGACCCGGAGACCGGGCAGACTATTATCAGAGGGATGGGCGAATTACATCTGGAAATTATTGTGGACCGGCTGCTGCGGGAATTCAAAGTGGAGGCTACGGTCGGCAAGCCCCAGGTGGCTTACAAGGAAACCATCCGTAAGAAAGCCAAAGCCGAAGGCAAATTCATTCGCCAGTCCGGTGGCCGCGGCCAATACGGCCATGTGGTGATCGAGCTGGAGCCGGCCGAACCGGGCGCCGGGTTTGAGTTTATCAATAAGATTGTTGGCGGCGTCGTACCCAAAGAATACATCGCTCCGGTGGAAAGCGGCATCAGTGAGGCGATGAATAACGGCGTGCTGGCCTCTTATCCGTTGGTAGACATCAAGGCTACCCTGCTGGACGGTTCCTACCATGATGTGGATTCCTCGGAGATGGCTTTTAAAATAGCCGGCAGCATGGCGCTGCAGGAGGCGGCCAAAAAGGCTGGCGCAGTGCTGTTGGAACCGGTGATGAAAGTGGAAATAGTGGTTATGGATGAGTATATGGGCGACGTTATTGGCGACATTAACGCCCGCCGGGGCCGGATTGAGGAAATGGAGCCCCGGGGCGTCAACCAGGTGATTCACGGCTGCGTGCCTTTATCCGAAATGTTCGGCTATGCTACCGAATTGCGCTCCCGGACCCAGGGACGCGGTACTTATACCATGCAGTTTAGCCATTATGAAGAGGTGCCGCTTTCCATAGCGGAGAGTATCGCTATCAAGCGGGGATAAGGGTACAGAGCAATAACAGCTGTTCAGGAAACATAGTCGGGATCATCCCAGGCGGGCGACTGTTTAACCATCAAGCTGAACGGATTTACCTAAAGGAGGAATAAAAACCTATGGCAAAAGCTAAATTTGAGCGGACCAAACCGCACGTAAACATTGGCACCATCGGACACGTAGACCACGGCAAGACCACCTTAACCGCGGCCATCACCAGCGTGTTATCCACCGTCGGAGGCGCCACCGTCAAGAAATACGACGAAATCGACAACGCCCCGGAAGAGCGTGAGCGCGGCATCACCATCAACACCGCCCACGTGGAATACGAAACCGAAGCCCGCCACTACGCCCACGTCGACTGCCCGGGCCACGCCGACTACATCAAAAACATGATCACCGGCGCCGCCCAAATGGACGGCTCCATCCTGGTCGTCTCAGCGGCAGACGGTCCCATGCCCCAGACCAGAGAACACATCCTGCTCTCCCGTCAGGTAGGCGTGCCCTACATCGTCGTCTACCTCAACAAAGCCGACATGGTAGACGACGCCGAACTGCTGGAACTGGTAGACATGGAAGTACGGGATCTGCTCAACATCTACGAATTTCCCGGGGATGACACCCCCATCGTCACCGGCTCAGCCTTAAAAGCACTGGAATGCGGCTGCGGCAAACGGGAATGCGAATGGTGCAAAAGCATCTGGGAACTGATGGACGCAGTAGACGCCTACATTCCCAACCCCGAGCGTGACATAGACAAACCGTTCCTCATGCCCGTGGAAGACGTCTTCACCATCACCGGCCGGGGCACAGTAGCCACCGGACGGATTGAGCGGGGCGCCGTCAAAACCGGCGAAGAAGTAGAAATCGTCGGCCTGATGGACAAACCGCGCAAAACAGTCGTCACCGGCGTAGAAATGTTCCGCAAAATCCTGGACCGGGGCGAAGCAGGCGACAACGTAGGCTGCCTGCTGCGGGGCGTAGACCGCAAAGAAATCGAGCGCGGCCAAGTGCTGGCCAAACCGGGCAGCATCAAACCGCACACCAAATACAACGCCGAAGTATACGTTTTAACCAAAGAAGAAGGCGGCCGTCACACCCCCTTCTTTAACGGCTACCGGCCGCAATTCTACTTCCGGACCACCGACGTGACCGGGATCGTGCAACTGCCCGAAGGAGTGGAAATGGTAATGCCCGGCGACAACATCAAAGTAGACATCGAACTGATTACCCCCATTGCCATCGAAGAAGGCCTGCGTTTTGCCATTCGTGAAGGCGGACGCACCGTGGGCGCCGGAGTGGTGACCGG
>WQUS01000023.1 GCA_009781965.1 Bacillota bacterium
TGCTCATACGCAAAGCCTAGGCAGGCTAAACTATTAACCGTAAGCGATTTCTCGGAGAGCATGAGCGCACGGTTAATAGTTTAGCCTGCCGGCTCGATGCGAAAGCAGTAACGTGTGAACAGTAACCGCGCTGTCACGCTGTCACGTTTTTCTGTAGAAAGCCAAATTATACTATACAGAAGCTCATTTTGGTGCTATACTGGTGGCATAAACTGAAAATTCAGTAAAGAGTTATCGTTTAATGCAACCAAATTAGTGCAATTAAAAAGGTAGGTTTGTTCTCATTCGCTTAACTAGTGTTCACTAATTAAGGGGTTTGCGCTTACAGAAGTGAGAAAGGTGAATGAGAAAGGCTGTAAAACAAGAAATTCAATAAAATATGGAAAACAGGAGGGATTTCCAGTAATGAGCGAAGCGCGGGAAAAGGTTATGCATCGGCTGCTTGAAAGGCAGGCGGCCAAATATGGCGAGCGGACTTATATGTATTTCGAAGGACATGAGTATAGTTTTAAGGATGTGAATGATCAGGCTAACCGGGCCGCCGCCGGCTTGCAAAAATTAGGTGTTGTCAAGGGCGATAAAGTAGCGGTGGTGATGGGCAACTGCCCGGAATACCTTTTCTTGCATTTCGGATTGGCCAAATTGGGGGCGGTTGGCGTACCGGTTAATATTTTTCATAAAGGCGAAATAGTTAACTATATGATTGATCATTCGGATGCCGTGGTAATGGTGATGCAAAGTCCATTCATTGACCGTTTGGCAGGAATACTGGCAAAGTCAACTAAAATACACTCGGTGGTGATATTGGAAGGGGAAGGGGAAGGCGGCGACGAGCGGTTGGGCGACAGAAGCGCCACTGTGGCCATGGTTAAAGATCAAGTTAGTGGCTTTGGCAAACGGGCGACGGAATGGCAAGAACTTACTGACAATGACGGCGGATACAGCCCGGCGGATGTGCTGTGGTCCGACCCGTTCCTTATTTTGTATACATCGGGCACGACAGGGTTGTCCAAGGGTGTTTTACTGCCCCATAACCTGGTGTATTGTCAAGGCGAGCATTTTTGCGATTGGGTGTTGGGCCAGGAAATGGATGAAAACGATTGTGTATACAACCCCAAGCCTTTTTTCCATGCCTTGGCCTGGCATGCCGGAGTTAGTCCCAGCCTGCTGACCGGGGCGCGGATGGTCCTGACCAGGCGCTTTTCGGCCAGCCGCCATTGGGACGACATCAAACGTTATCACTGTACCTATAGCACTGCCGGCGGCGCGGTGCTGCCTATTTTGCAATTGGCCGAGCCGAAACCGGATGACGCCGACAATCCGCTGAAAGTTATTTTTGGCGGTCCGTCGTCGGCCAGGTTCTGTGCTGAGTTCGAGCCGCGTTTTGGACTTAAAACCACGGAATTTTACGGTTCTACCGAGGTCGGCGCTCCGACCATGAACAGTTTAGCTTATCGCAAGGCCGGCTCCTGCGGGAAAATCCATCCTGATTATCTGGTCAAGATCGTCGATGAGGATGGGGTTGAGGTGGGCGTCAACATGCCCGGCGAGGTTCTAGTCCGGCCACTGAAACCGTTCACAATGATGCTGGGCTACTATAAGATGCCGGAGCAAACAAACGAAGCCTGGAAGGATTTATGGTTTCACACCGGCGATAACGCCCGGCTGGATGAAGAAGGCTATCTTCATTTCGTAGACCGGAAAAAGGATGCCTTAAGGCGCCGGGGAGAAAATGTTTCTTCCTACGAGGTGGAAGTAATCATTAACTCCCACCCGGCGGTGTTGGAATCGGCCGTATATGCGGTGCCGTCAGATCTGGCCGACGATGATGATATTATGGTCAGTTTGACGCTTAAGCCGGGCGGCAGTCTTTTGCCGGAAGAGTTGATTGCTTATTGCGAAGAGAGGATGGCTTATTTTATGGTGCCGAGATACGTGCGCTTTATGGATGAACTGCCCAAGAATGCTGTGCCGCGGATTGAGAAGTATAAGCTGCGCGCCGCGGGGATTACCCCGGATAGCTGGGACAGGGATAAGGCCGGTTATAACCTTAAACGTTAATTAAACTATTGACAAAAAGGATAAGCCTGTTAAAATGTACTTAGCGAGTGCTCACTAAAGTTAATTGGCAATGATCAACTTGGGAGGTGAAAAAGTGGCTTGGGAAAATTTGCTATACGAGCAAAAAGGTTCTGTTGGCGTAATCATCTTAAACCGCGTTGAAAAAATGAATGCCTTAAATGCACAGCTCTTGAGTGAACTGAGTGAACTGCTTGAGAATTGCGCAAACGATGACAGCATCAGAGCGCTGATTATAACCGGCAGCGGCAAGGCTTTCTGCGCCGGAGGCGATATCAGCCGCGACGATGCGGGTGATCCCTTGGGTACTTTTATTAAATTTTCCTGTTTAACCCGTGATACATTGCATCAGGTTGAGACGTGTAAAAAGCCTGTTATTGCGGCTATTAACGGTTATGCCTTTGGCGGCGGCATTGAATTAGCCCTTTGCTGCGACCTGCGGGTAGCCTCGGAAAAAGCCAAAATGGGCATGACGGAAGTCAAGCTGGGCGTAGTGCCAGGAGCCGGCGGCACCCAGCGATTGCCGCGGCTGATTGGGATGGCGATGGCCAAACAGCTTATGTATACGGGCGGCATTATTGACGGGACGGAGGCTTACCGCATCGGCCTGGTCAACATAGTCACGCCCCCGGAAGAATGTTTGAATAAAGCGCTGCAGCT
>WQUS01000024.1 GCA_009781965.1 Bacillota bacterium
AAAGTTATTAACCGTAAGCGATTTCTCGAAGAGTATGAGCGCACGGTTAATAACTTTACGGGCCGGATGGTGCGAAAGCAGTAACGTGTGACCAGTAACCCCTTGGAAGGGTAATAATACCCTATGACCTATTCCCAAGCAACAAACGCCCCCAAAAAATCTGCGTTTTATCGCGTTTTTTGATTGTCAATTTTGTTTTTTTAGCTTAAACTCGAGTGTATACCAGGAGTGTGCCATAACGGCGGGCGTAAGTGATGTTCTGCATTTTAACCTTTTAACGCGGCGATGCTTATAAAATTGGGAGGTGTCCTTTGTGTGTAACGAAATTACCGCTCACAAGGAGGCAGTTAAAGCTTTTCTGGCTGCGGACCCGGATGAAATAATATTGAAAAGCGGCGCTTGCTACTCTAAAGACCAAAATAGCATAGCGGTTGCTTACTTTGCTCAACCCCACGCCATTTCTTTAACTGACGGTACAATAACAGCCGCTAACCGGCAGCCGGTGGCCCCCAAAGACGCTACCTTAATTTTACAGTATCTAACCCAGTGCAGCGGATTGCCGCCCCGGGGCAAGTGGATTTCATTTTTGGAGCTGCCCCAAGGGTCGCACCATTACACAGCATTTTTAGAAGGCGCCTGCAACCCCATTAACGAGGCCTTGAGCCAGGACCCGGACTTATTTATAGCGCGCGCCGCTCTGTTGGGCGGCCGACCGTTAAAAATGGGCGACGCCGCGGCCGTCATACCGGCTTTTCCTAAACTGCCGCTGGCAATTGTCATCTGGCAGGGGGATGATGAATTCCCGGCTAAAACCAATATTTTACTGGACAGTGTCTCCCCCAGCCATTTAAGCACGGCGGCATTGTGGGTACTGGTGTGCCTAATGGCTGACAAAATGGTCGCTTAAAAATTTTTTACCTTTAGACAATTATCGACAAAATAACCGAAGGTTTAGCGGCTCAAGCTGTCAAAAATACCCTACGTTCGATCAATCACAGATTGGAGTGGCGAAATTTGCAAAACCAAGGACTGGCCATTAAAAACATGGAACGAATGCACCGGCTGCTGTTTGAGACCTTGCCCAATCCTATTTTTTTTAAAGATGCCGCCGGGCTCTACCTAGGCTGCAATAAAGCATTTGAAGATTTTGTCGGTCTGACCAAAGAAGAAATCGTAAACAAGTCTGCCGATGATCTTTGGCCCCCGGACATAGCGGAAAAAGCAGAGGCTATGGATAGTGAACTGTTGGAGAGAAATAGTGTGCAAATTTACGAAACTGTCCTGCCGCACGCTGATGGGACACTACACGACGTGATTGTTAAAAAGGCCAGCTATATAAACGACGGGCAAGGAACCGTGGATGGCATAGTAGGTACCGTCATTGACATCACCCCCAATAAACGCAAGGAAATCATGCTTCAAAACACCTGTGAAAATTACCGCGCGATTTTTCACTCGGCCAGTGACGCGATTATTTTACATGATCCTGCCAGCGGCGACATCGTTGCGGCAAACAAAAGAGCCGCTCAGTTATTTGGCTGCGACGACAAGGAATTGCGCGGCCTGTCCCTGGCGGATATCTTCGCGGACGTGCCGCCGTACACCTACTTTGAAGGGCTACAGCTGATTAGAAAATCGGCGCACAATGAACCTCAGCTTGTCGAATGGCTCTGCCGGAAAAAGTCCAACCAATTTTTCTGGGTGGAAACGAACCTGCAAAGTGTGGTCATCAAGAATAAGCTCTATGTGATGGCAATGGCCCGGGATATCACGGAGCGCAAAAATAAGGAGCAGGAATTAGCCCAGCTGGACAGGCTGCACCTGATCGGCCAGATGGCGGCGGCAATCGGCCATGAGGTCAGAAACCCCATGACCACCGTGCGCGGCTTTCTGCAATTGTTCGGCGCTAAACCGCAACTTGCCGTATACAAGGAATATTTTGACGTCATGATTGACGAACTGGATCGGGCCAATGACATTATCAAACAATTTTTGTTGTTATCCAAAGACAAGGATGTCAAAAAAAGGATGGTCAATTTAAATACCATCCTTGAAACCGTTTTTCCTTTAATCCAGGCGGACGCTTCCCATTCAAGGATCAAGGTGAATATGCAGCTCAGGGATATCCCCGAGTTGTTACTGGATGAAAAAGAAATCAAACAGCTCATCTTCAATTTGGTGCACAACGGGCTGGAAGCCATGGAGAAAAAGCATACCTTGACCATCAGCACATTTATGGCGGACGACAAAGCGGTGCTGGCGGTGGCGGATCAGGGCAGCGGCATTAGCGCCGAGATTTTGCCTCAGCTGGGCACCCCTTTTCTAACCACCAAAGACGAAAGAGCCGGTTTGGGATTGGCGGTATGTTACAGTATCGCGGCGCGGCATAACGCCAAAATAGATGTGGAAACAAATGTCGGCCGCACTGTATTTAACGTGCGCTTCAAGCTATAAAATCTTTAAAGCCCTTGTCCCGAAACTTATTTTTTGCGCATGCGGATCGATTTTGGCGTTACCTCCACCAACTCATCGTCGGTGATGAACTCCAGGCACTGTTCCAGGCTCATTTGCCGGGGCGGCGTCAGCTTCACCGAGATATCGGAGGTGGAACTGCGCACGTTGGACAGCTGCTTCTTTTTGCACACGTTGACAGATAAATCGCCGGGCCTGGCATGCTCGCCAACCACCATGCCCTTATATACCGGCAGACCGGGACCGACGAACAGTTCGC
>WQUS01000025.1 GCA_009781965.1 Bacillota bacterium
GGGGTAGATATTTAGGATTACGAAAACCTTGTCGCCCCGATAAAGTACGAAGTTTTCCCGGTCCTGTCCGGCGCCGGCCTCCAGTTTGTCGCAAAAAATACAGTCCGCGCCGCGATCCTGACCCACATATACACTGCGCCATGGCGCCCATAGCCTGTCCATGTCCGTTTGCCCCCGTCCTCTGCTTTTCAAAAGGCTGTCCGCAAAGTCCGCGCCACTCTGAGCCGTGGCCTTTGCCAACCCTCTCTTTCAGTATAGACGGAATGTTCTACGGGCAGTCCGGCAAATCCTGCCTTTCACCTGCGTTCCCAAGCCTCCACCTGCGGGTGATATTTATAAAGCTGCCCGTTGCCCGGACCAAAAAAATTGAAATGCACCACTTCGCCCCGGTTATTGAAGTGGATCTCCCCGGACGCTTCCCAGTGGGGGCACATTAACTCGTTATAAATGATTATCTGACGCAGATCGTCGTTTGCATCAAGGAAATTAATAAATTTATCTAATACCCTTAAAGCCTGGGCTCTATCTTCATGGTGATTCCAAACCCCGTACTTCTGGCGGCTGAGCATTTCATATAAAAATCTGGGGCTAATGACCACAATATCACTGAACAGGTTATGCTGCACAAGCCCCAGCTCGCATCGCCAGCAGCTGGTATTTAACACTTTAATCAAGCCGCGCTTTAACACGGTCAGCAAATCTTCCCGGCTGATTACTGTGGCCAGACAGTCTTCCCGGCTGATGTTGATATTGCACTCGGCTAAAAGACGCCTGGCAGTCATCCCTAACAGCTGTTCCAGGGGCAGATCCGGTTTCGCGCCAAAATAGGAGAACCTTTTGCTTTCCACCATTCTGCCGTGTGCCCGGCCGGGCAGCCGGCTCAAGACATCGTCCAGTAAAATCCGTTCAATCATGTCAAAACCGAAATCACAGGCTTTTTCAAAACCGCCTTCAGTCATTCCCGCGATGTAGTACAAATCAGTCACCTCCACAAACTTATGATAAAGCATAATCTGCTTTGGTAACAACAAATAATAATGTCGCTTTTTATCATTATTTGTCGAAACATTCTCGGCCAAAAACAGAAAACCCATGTCCAGAAGGATATGGGTTTTGGTAAGTTTTAAATTAATTTACTACCTTACTGGTTGTTACTTACTGTTCGTTTAAGGTGATTGCTTCATTGGGGCATACGCTGACACAAGTTTCACAGCCCAGGCAGTCGCTGGGATCGCCGCTTACAGTAGCTTTGTCGCCATCCATGCTCAGGATGTCAGCCGGGCATGATTCTGTGCATTCACCGCAACCTTCACACTTATCCGCATTAATTTGCACTACGAACATAACTTTTTGCCTCCCTCTCCGACAGAGTTATTATTATTGAGGGTCATCTCCCCCCGGTCTGAACAGACCTCTGTCTTCATTGTACAAAACCAAGCCTGACAAGTCCATAGTAAATTTTGCAAAAAAATATTCGCACCTAAGCGATTTCATATCACAACTCAACCGGCGGGGTTAACATAGGGCTTTGCCAGCAAAATTTGCCCATAACCGGATTGGACAGACGGTGCTAATACTGATAGAATATTGTTTTACATCGCAGGGAGGAAAATGAAGTGCATAAGGGACTGGCGTTATTTTGTGCCTTACTGCTGACGACGCTCATGCTGGCATCCGGCTGCGGCAATTTGCCAAACAAAGCATCGGACCAGGCCGCGCCGCAAACAAACAAAGAGAACAATGCCTTAGTCTGGGGCCGCGGCGCCGACTCGGTCACCCTTGACCCGGCTATCGCCACCGACAAAGAATCAGCCAAGGTTACCGCTAATATATTTGACACTCTGGTGGAGTACGAACCGGGCAGTACCTCGGTGCGCGGTTGTCTGGCCACCGATTGGACAGTTTCCGAGGACGGCCTTGAGTGGACTTTCAATTTACGCCAGGGGGTCAAATTCCATGACGGCGCCGATTTTAACGCCGCCGCCGCAGTAGCCAACGTCCAGCGCTGGCTGAACCGGGATGATCAGCTGAATAACGGCCGCTGCAAGTACTGGTCTTACATGTTTAACGGCTACACCCCGGACAGCATCGTCACCAAAGTAGAGGCCACCGGCGATTACCAGATCAAATTCACCTTGCGGGCGCCCTACGCCCCCTTCGTTCAGAACCTGGCCATGCCCTATTTTGGCATCGCCAGCCCGGCGGCATTGGCCAAATATGGCGCCGACTTTTCCAGAAACCCTGTGGGCACCGGCCCTTTTAAGTTCGTGAACTGGAGCAAAGACGGCCAAATCACCCTGGCCAGGAACGCGTCCTACTGGGGCGAAAAAGCCAAAGTCGAGCAGCTGATCTTTCGCTCAATCCCCAATGCCTCGACCCGTTTCCTGGCCTTGCAGGACGGCTCTATCGACATTATGGACGGCGCAAACGCAAGCGACGTAGCCGCCGCCGGCGCGAACAACAAGTTTCAGGTGCTCCGGCGGCCCGCCATAAACGTCGGTTACCTGGCTATGAATACGGAAAAAACACCTTTTAACGACCAACAGGTTCGCCAGGCGGTGAACTATGCCGTCAATAAACAAGCTATTATTAGCAGGTTTTTTGCCGGCCTGGCTCAACCGGCCAAGAACCCGCTCCCCCCGGCCTGGTGGGGCTATAACGAGCAAGTAAAAGATTACCCTTATGACCCGGCAAAAGCCAAAGCCCTGCTGACCCAAGCAGG
>WQUS01000026.1 GCA_009781965.1 Bacillota bacterium
ACCTTTATTACCACCGGTTCTGACGGCGGCTGCCTGGTTTATACCGAAGCCACTTCCCGCTTAATCAGCCTGGCCATCCGCGGCGGTATCGGAGCGAACGAAATTATCGAACAGCTTACCGGCACCCACTCCTGCCCGGCCTATATGCTGGCCAGAGGCAAGGGCAAAAATCTGTCGCCGGGAAAATCGTGCGCCTCGGCCATCGCCAGACAACTGTCACAAATTAAAGCCGACTTGGACTTGAAGTGCAACGGCAATGGCAACGGGCACAACCAGGCGGAAGGAACCGCGCCCCAATGCGAGGTGTGCGGCCAAACATTGCGCAGAGCCGAAGGCTGCCTGATCTGCCAGAACTGCGGCTTTTCCAAATGCTAAAGCTTAAGCGGCAAGGATGTTGGTTAGCGGCTTTCCCAAGCGCCAAAGCCTAACCGGCCTCAGACGGCGGCTAGCGGCTTACTTCAGCGAAGTAGCACAGATGAAACCACCGTCAAGGCGGCCTGCTTCTACCGCCGCGGCTTCCAGAGCCAAGGCCTGTTCTTCCCGGCTATAATCAAAATCAGGCGGCACGAACAGCGCGGCTTGCCCCCGCACCTCCCGGCCTGGCATCAGCGCCAGCAATTCGGCAAGGGTATAAAATTTAGCCCGGTTAAACACACTGTCCGGATCACGGCGGGCTGCTTCGTCATAAAACCGCCACCAGTCGCTGTCCCGGCCAAGCAAACCCACCACCAACCGGCCGCCGGTTTTCAGCACCCGGTAGGCCTCCCCCAACGCGGCAGCCAAATCAGGAACAAATTCCAAAGCAACCACCGACAAAACAGCGTCAAAGCTCTGTTCAGCAAAGGGCAATCGCAATGCGTCAGCCTCCAGGAACCGGATATTAAGCCCGGCATTTTGCGCTTTAGCCCGAGCCTGAGCCAGCATGGAGGACGCAATATCCACCCCGGTCACCTCAACCCCCCTGGCCGCCAGCTCCAAAGCATACAATCCGGTGCCGCAGCCGACGTCCAGCAGCCGCAGGCCCGCCCGGGGCGCCAGATAAGAGTAAACGACTTCCCTCTCAATACGGTCCACCATGCGGCCCGCCGGCTCTTCATACCAACTGTCATACCCGCCGGCCAAAGCGTCAAATAGTTGACTCACTTCTTTACCTCCATAATTCTTATTATCCGTATTATCCGTTACTGGTCAGACCCTGTGTTTGTTAGTACCCGTATCCCAGGCTAGTAAAGTTATTAACCGTAAGCGATTTCTCGAAGAGTATGAGCGCACGGTTAATAACTTTACTGGCCGGCTCGATGCTGAACAGTAACGTGTGAACAGTAACTATTATCCATCATCAGACAGCGGATGACAAGCAGGAGATCTATTTTAACAGGCCCTACTTGTGTTATAATTTGCTATAATTAATCCTCATACAATATTACTGACAATAAATGGAGCTGAATGACTTATCGAGTAAAGGAGGAGCAACATGCAACTGACGCCAAAAAGCGAATTGGATGCGCGCATTGCCAAACTTCAGCAACTGATCGCCGCCGCGGACATGGACGGAGTCATTATCCTGCAGAATGCAGATTTATTTTATTTTACCGGCACGATACAGCAAGCCCACCTATATGTACCGGCAGCGGGAAAACCGATTTTTATGGTCAAAAAAAATTTAAACCGGGCCCTGGACGAATCAGCCCTGGAGGAAATAGTGCCCCTGGCCAACCTCAAGGAAATCCCCGACCTGTTGGCGACCTACGGTCACCGCAATTTAAACCGGCTGGGGTTTGAGCTGGATGTGCTGCCGGCGGCGCTGTTCCTGCGCTACCAAAAAATATTCGCCCCGGCCCAGGCAACGGACGCCAGCCCATTAATCCGCCGGGTGAAAATGGTAAAATCCGATTACGAATTGGGCCTGCTCCGGGAATCAGCCCAAATGACCAAAACTGCCTTTACAAAGGTTAAGGAATATTTGCGGGAAGGCGTCGCCGAGTTTGAACTGGCGGCTCAGCTGGAGCTGACATCACGGCTGATGGGACATCAGGGCATGATTAGAAGCCGCGGCTTCAACCAGGAAATCGCGCTTCACCTGATGGCCGGGCCGAGCCTGGGCGTACTCAGCTATATGGACACTCCCCTCGGGGGACCGGGGCTCAGTCCTGCCCTTCCCCAAGGGGCGGGTGCCAGAAAAATTCAGCGCGACGAACCGGTAATGCTGGATTACGGCGGCGTTTACGAAGGTTATGTGACGGACCAGACCAGGACTTTTTGCCTGGGCCGGCTGCCGGAAAAAATGACCCGGGCCTATGACGCGACAGTGGAAATACTGGAAATGTTCAGGCAAAAAGCCACGCCCGGAGCGTCATGCGCGGATATTTACGAGCAGGCGGTTACAATGGCCGCCGCAGCCGGTTTGGGCGGCAATTTTATGGGCTATCCCCAGGGAGTGACCTTCATCGGACATGGCTTGGGTATTGAGTTGGACGAATGGCCGGTGATAGCCAAGGGGTTTGACATGCCTTTGGAAGCAGGCATGGTCGTGGCCGTCGAGCCTAAGTTTATCTTTCCGGAATGGGCCGTGGGCATTGAGAATACCTTTGTGATCAGAGATCATGGTCCGGAAACCATCACCGAGTTTGAAGAGGGAATCATCTACCTGTAATACTGTAAATAGAGTAAGGAGGCCATCGGCTTTGGATTTCATATTAAGTGCGGAACAGGAGCTTATGCGCAAAACAGTGCGCGACTTCGCAGAAAAAGAGGTAGCGCCTAAAGCCGCCCGGATGGATGAGGAAGAACAATTTGACTGGCGCCTGTGGGAGCAAATGGCCGTCATCGGCTTGACAGGCATACCTTTCCCCGAAGAATACGACGGCGCGGACATGAACCACCTGGCCTATGCCATCGCGGTGGAAGAACTGTCCCGGGTGTGCGGCTCCACCGGGGTTACCGTTTCAGCTCATACATCCCTTTGCTGCTGGCCGATTTATGCCTTTGGCACGGAAGAACAAAAGCAAAAATATCTCCGGCCCCTGGCCGGCGGCGCAAAGGTCGGCGCCCTGGGGCTTACGGAACCCTCCGCCGGCTCTGACGCCGCCGCGGTTAAGCTGAGCGCCAGGCCGGACGGCGACGAGTACATACTAAACGGCACGAAAATTTTCATCACCAACGGCGAACGGGCCGATACTTATGTGATTATCGCCTCAACCGACAAAAGCAAAGGCAGACAGGCCATCACCGCTTTGATAGTGGAAAAAGGCACGCCCGGTTTCACCTTCGGCAAAAAGGAACGCAAGCTGGGCATCAGAGCTTCCTATACCTACGAATTGGTATTTGAAAACTGCCGGGTACCCAAAGCAAACATTTTGGGTCAACAGGGCGAGGGGCTTAAAATCGCGTTCAAAACCCTTGACGGCGGGCGCATCGGCATTGCCGCCCAAGCCTTGGGCATCGCCCAGGGCGCCTTTGAGCAAGCTTTGCATTATGCTCAAACCAGGGAGCAATTCGGACAGCCGATTAGCTCTTTTCAGGGCTTGCAGTGGATGCTGGCCGATATGCATACCCAGATTGAAGCAGCCAGGCTGTTGGTATACAGAGCCGCCTGGCTAAAGGACAATAACCAGCCTTACAGTAAAGAAGCGGCCATGGCCAAGCTGCACGCATCGGAAACGGCCATGTGGGTAACCACCAAAGCGGTGCAAATTCTGGGCGGCTACGGTTACACCAGGGAGTACGCGGTGGAGCGCATGATGCGGGACGCTAAAATTACCGAAATATATGAGGGCACCAATGAGGTGCAGCGGATAGTGATCGCCGCTAATATCTTAAAATAACCCCGAATATATTACAAATTTATTTATAAACCGAGCCGTAGCTTCCATATTCTCCTTTGAATCATTATATCCCGGTATTACAGGAATTCGGATGATTAACGAAGCTTTGGTCTGAGTTAAGATGGCCGCGGCATTCTTTAATATTCAACTTTCGGTAAATCAACGCCGTAATCAAAAAGGGAAGCCGCATAAGCCGGAGAAGGCGCATAAACAAGCAAAGCAACCCAAGGAACATCAGCCGTGCGTATTTTATGATCATAATTTCCTCTTGCTATTTTTTAAAACTATAGCATAGAAAAAGGATAATATAAACATTTATTTAACTTTATTTTCAACAATCCCGATTTATTAGGCTTATTGTAATTTTTTGACGTCCAGACTATAATAAAGTTGCGGATTCCTTTTGGGATTTGGAGAAAATATGTTATTTTCCTCGATTATATTTATAGGCTGTTTCCTGCCGGCAGTTCTTTTTATCTATTATGTACTGCTTAGAAAAAGAAGACTGCTGCAAAACTATTTTCTTTTATTAACCAGCCTCATGTTCTATGCCTGGGGCGAACCCCGATTTGTTTTCATATTGATTAGTTCGTTTACAATTAATTGGCTGTTCGGCATTTGGGTGGACAAGTACAAAAACCAAAAGGCTAAGGCAAAGTTAATCATTGTCTTAATGCTGATTTTTAATTTATCCATTCTCTTTGTCGTTAAGTATTTAATGTTTACCATTACCAACATCAACGCACTATTCGGAAACAGCCTGACCGTTCCATTAATTGTACTCCCAATTGGCATTTCATTTTACACCTTTCATGCGATTTCATATGTCATCGACGTATTCAGAGGCAGAAAAGCAGCGCAAAAAAACCTTTTAAACTTAGGGCTTTATATTTCATTTTTTCCGCAGCTTATCGCGGGACCGATTGTAAGATATGATACCATCGCCAGTCAAATTATGGGCCGGAAAGAAAGCTTTGACATTTTCTCAGCGGGAGTTTGCCGCTTCATAGTGGGACTGGCCAAAAAAGTCCTTCTGGCCAACAGTTTTGCTGCCGTCGTGAATATGAGCTTCAGCATCGTCCAAAGCGGCAAGTTATCCGTCACTTTTGCCTGGCTGGGCGCCCGGGCGTATGCGCTGCAAATCTATTTTGATTTTTCCGGGTATTCTGATATGGCCGTTGGGCTGGGCATGATGTTTGGGTTTAAGCTGCCTGAAAACTTCAACTACCCGTACATAGCAAAATCAGCCAGTGAGTTCTGGCGGAGGTGGCACATATCGCTGGGGATGTGGTTTCGCGACTATGTGTATTTCCCCCTTGGGGGCAGCAGGGTTTCAACAAGGGTTCGGCTGGCCTTTAATCTATTTGTGGTCTGGTTTTTGACAGGGGTTTGGCATGGCGCCAATTGGACCTTCATGTGCTGGGGGCTGCTTTATTTTGTTTTTATAACGATCGAAAAAATAACCGGCTTTGAGAAACTGGCGATTCCAAATGTTATCAAGCACCTCTATACGCTGCTGCTCATATTGATCGGGTGGGTGCTGTTCAGGTCCAATACCATTGCAGACGCCATTCAGTATCTGCGAGTGATGTTCGGATTTTCCAGCGCCATGCTGGTGGATGCCAAAACAATCGTCTATTGCAAGGAGAATCTGGTTTATTTTGGGTTCGGCCTCCTGTTTTCGGCGCCGGTCGCTCAAGCAATCCTCCGCAAAGCGGCCAGCCTACCTTCAGGAAAAACCGCGGTTAGTCTGCTCTATACCGCTGTTCTTACAGGAATGTTTATTCTTGCGCTGGCATATCTGGTGAAGGGGACCTACAACCCTTTCATCTACTTTAACTTTTAGCGAGGTAACCCAAAATGTCGCTAAAAATAACTGAAATAACAGCAACTAAACCCGTAACCAATGAAAAGTTAACGGCGACGGTTTTCCTGCTGCTCATTTTTGCGTTGTTTACAAGCCTGTTTATTAAATCAAACGTCATCGCAACAGAATCCCTTACCGCCTACAGAACAAATGCCGTATCAGGAACACCTATTTTCAAGCGGGTAAACATTGTCATTGACGCCTTGGATACCGCCGTAAATTCCGCTACACCTGAAAAAACGTATTTTATTGAGGCCTACGGGCTTGCCCAACTGGCTATGGACAAAAAGATCATCCCAGACCCTAACTACGGGGCGCTTTATAAAACGCCTTACGGACAGATCACCTACGCTGCTCAGGAAAAACAGCTTGACGGTTATGTGGACCAGGTGCGCCAACTGGAAAACTCACTGGCCGCTAATAATATCCCGTTTTTATATATTCAGGCGCCGTTTAAGCTTCCCGACGCCCATTCCCAACTGCCGCCGACAGTGACAGACTATTCAAATCAGAACGCCGATCAGTTTATTAACAAGCTAACCGCCGCCAATATTTCCTGTTTCGATTTAAGGCCGCTGCTGGCGAAAAGCGGGATGACCCAAAACCAGCTGTTCTACAATACCGACCACCATTGGACCATCGACGCCGCCTTTTACAGCACCGCTCAAATTGTGCAGAAGCTTAACCGGGACTATGGTTTTCAAATAGACCCGTCCCTTTATGATATTGGTAATTATAACCGCACGACCTACAAGGATTTTTTTATCGGTTCCATGGGCCGGCGGGTCGGCAGGATTTATGGCGGAGTGGACGATTTCACACTGCTTACGCCGAAATTCAAAACCTACATCTCTCTTACGGAAGACGGCAGGCTTTTGCCAAGGGGCGCCTTCGAGGACGCGGTTTTAAGCAAGGAGTATATTGATCCAAACGCGCCGCTTGATGCAGACCGTTATGCCGTTTACCATGGGGACAACGCAAAGCTTAGATTTGAAAACCATCTGGTTGATAAAGGGAAGATCCTGATTATCAAGGATTCCTTCGGCATTCCGGTCTATTCGTTCCTTTCTCTTGGGGTACACGAGGTCAGGGCGGTTGACATGAGATTGTTTAAAAGTAATGTTGCCGCATACGCTGCCGAATTTGATCCTAATCTGGTAATCATATTGTACAACGCCGATGGTTTCAGCGACCAAATGTTTGATTTCCATATGTAGAAAATCTAGCGTGACAAATACTCTATAAGGAGCAATGATTTATATGAAAACGCCTTATCGACTGCTGATGGGTTCATCCGATGTCTTAAATAGGATATCGGCGTTAGCGTTATAGACTATAAAGCGATAATCATTTCCGCAACAATATAATACGGCTAGCAAAAACGGCTTTATAAAAGAAATCAGCAATACTGTCCCCTGAGAGGACATTTGAAAATATATTCCACTCAAGACGGCATAACTCAATCTATGGCGCCAGCTTCTCATGGCTTTGGCTGGTTAGGCTAACTTTATAACGTCCGGTGGATTTGTATTTTTCTGCTTTAGCGCCTAAATCATAATAACCGGCAATATAAATGCCATCATCTTTTACTTGCCAAGTATCTTTTTCAAACCGATAACCTTCATAACCATCACCGGATATTGGCGTCTCAATTACGCCATAAACATAGCCTTTTAAACCCAGGTATTCTTCCGTGTAATCCCGGAGGCTTACTTTGAGTAAATTGCTGCTCGTGTATACCGGCCAAACGCCATCGCCGAAGGTCCGGCAAACCACTATATACATAAAATCGTTAGTAAACTTTATATCAAAAATATTTACGCCTCCATAAACACGTTTTAGCTTTCCATCTTTATGTGAGTATATAAAATATGTGGGTTCTTCCCCGCTAAATGTACCTAAAACCAGATACTCTCCATTTTGGGTATTGTACCATCCACTTTGGGCACTGTACCAGTCTCCGTCGTCTGCCAGCTTATTGCTTTTAAAATGATATTCCCGATCCCCGCCCCAGTATCTTAAATATAAGGATCCGCCGTCTTTATAGTAAACAACAATATAATCATCACTGTATAAGATTTTGAGAGCGTTGTATAATATATAGATATATGGTATAATAGCTAAAACGATAGTGGGTGGACTATTATGCCAGAGTGTAAAAAATGTGGTTCTGAAAA
>WQUS01000027.1 GCA_009781965.1 Bacillota bacterium
CCGCGTATAAAAATCAACTGATTGCCGCCATACGACTGGGCAAACGGTATACCGAAAAGCTGATTCCCCTTCTCGCCGAAATAATTGCTGGCGAGTAAACTTTCATCGAAGTTTTTCTGTAATCCGGGATACGCGGGATTTCTGAAGTATGGCGTCAAATCCGTGTAGTTGCCCTGGGAAACGAAGGTAGTCATGTTCATCCACGGCGCGTCAAAACATGCGTCCACGCTTTCGCCCGCCGTCAATTTTAGCTTCATTTTGTTCGGGAAATCCGCCTGGGGAGTCCAGTCAATCTTTAATTTGATGCCGAGCGTGTCTTTTGTGCGGTTATAAAATTCATTAAGTATGCTGCTCATCTGGTTTGGCTCGGCTCCCCAAAGATAAATGGTGATATCCGTTGGAGCCGGGGCCGCTGGCGCTGCTTTCTCTGCCGAAGGCGCCGCTTTATCCGCCGCCGGCGCTGCTTTCTGACTGCCGCCGCCCGCAAAAGCCACAGAGCCTAACAATGCAAGCGCTGCCAAAAGTAACAAAATTTTTTTCATAGTAACCTCTCCTCTTTTTAAAGCCGGCCGGCGAATGCCGCTTTAGCCGGCTTTTTATTTTTTCCTGGTAACACCAGGTTTTTTGCTGTTCGTATACCTATCCTTTTACACCGCCAACTTTCAGCCCTCCGACAAAATACTTTTGCAAGAATGGATACAGGAAAATAATCGGCCCTATAGTCACCATGGCCGTGGCAAGCCGTATTGTATAGGTCGGAGGTACCACGCTTCCGCCTACGTCGGCCAGTTCAGTCGAAGCGGTAAGGTTGCGGATAATCGACATTATTATGTACTGCAGCGTATAAAGATGTTTATCATCCATATACAACATGGATTCCATCCAAATGCCCCAGTATGCAAGAGCGTAAAACAGGGTGAATGTCGCGAGAGCCGGCAGAGACAGCGGCAGAATTAACTGAAACAGAATACGCGCATCGTTGGCGCCGTCCAGTTTCGCGGACTCCTTTAGTTCTGCGGGGATATCGCTGAAGAAGTTGCGCAGCAAGAACATATACCACGGGCTGACCATATACGGAAGAAGATAAACCCACAGCGTGTTTCGCAAACGCAGATATTTGCTGATCAGCACGTATGTCGGCACCAGCCCGCCCTGAAAAAGAATGGTAAAATAAAAGAAAAACGCGATGATATTACGGTACCTCAACTGCTTGCAGCTAAGGCTGTACGAGAGCATGGATGTTACAAGCATGCTCATAAAAGTCCCGGCGACGGTTATAAAAACAGTGATCGCGTAGGCGTCGGGTATCGTGGAGGAAGAAAAAATCGCCTTGTATGCCTCAAGCGACCACATGGACGGAATTATCCGGTACCCTTCCCGGACAAGTGTAGCTTCATCGGTTAAAGACGCTATTAATACCAACAAGAACGGAAGCGTACAAAACGCGGAAAAAGCCAGAATAGTTACGCGGAAAATTACACCGAGAGTTTTGTCACCCCTGGTTTGCAGTAACGGAGATTCTCGAAGCTCCTTAGCCATTCAACGCTTCCCCCATCAATACAAATGCCTAAAATATCGCGGCATCCGGATTGTACCTGCGAACCATTTGGTTTGTCGTTACAACCAGTATAAAGCCGATAACGCTCTGGTACAGCCCAATCGCCGCCGTCATGCCGAAAGAGCCGGAGCTTAGCACCGAACGGAAAACATACGTGTCTATTATGTCAGTTGTTGAAAAAAGCAGTGAATTGTTGCCAACCAGGGCGTATATCATCCCGAAATCCCCGTAGAAGATTTTGCCGACGTTTAAAATGGTAAGCAATATTACCGTGTCTTTTAAGAGCGGAATGGTTATGCGAAAAATGGCCTGCAATCTTGACGCGCCGTCTATGCGGGCGGCTTCGTATATGCCTCTGTCAATTCCGACTATCGCGGCAATATAAATAATCGCCCCGTAACCCGCTTCTTTCCATATCTTGATAATCACGAGTACCGTGGGCCAAATCTTGGGACTCATATAAAAACTGATTGGTTTTAGCCCCAGAAATTTTAATAAACCATTTATGTAGCCGTTATCCGTACCGATAAAAGCCTGCGCAAACATCGCGACAACAACAAAAGATATAAAATGCGGAAAAATCATCAATGACTGATTTATCTTGACGAACATGCCTTTCCCGAGTTCTGTTATCATAATCGCAAGGATGACAGAGGTTACGGTACCGGTGATAATAAACAGGGCGTTTAAGTACAGAGTATTGATTGTAATACTCAGCCACGCGGAACCCCGGAAAAAAAATTTGAAATTATCAAACCCCACCAGGCGGCTTCCAAATAGGCCCTTAAGCGGATTAAAATCCTGAAAAGCGATTGTTAAACCGGCAATGGGAATATAGGGTACCTCTAAAAACTATAGAAAAACACCGTTTCAGGGGCTTAAACCTATATGAAACAGGTATCAAACGTGTTTAATTCTGGGTTTTTAGAGATTCCCTATACTTAAAAACCACCGCGTACATAATGGCGGGCAGCGCAAGGGCGTAAAGCAACGCGTTTTTGTGCATCTCATGAAAAAACCCGGGTTTACGCTTTTTTTGACTTTTAACAGCCCGATCGCCTGAAATTGCTGCAGCGTTCATTTGCCAACCCTCTTGATATTTTTTCATACAATTTTTTCACACACAGCAAATGGATGTAGTAGATTTAGTGTCATATCTTC
>WQUS01000028.1 GCA_009781965.1 Bacillota bacterium
ATTATGACAGACCGTTTCAAATATTGCCTTACGAAAACTGGTGCGCCTGTCTCCATGACGGCACAACTTCGGCAGCGCCGATCCATGATCCCGATACCAGTCGGATTATCGGCATGCTGGTAATGATCGGAACGTATGGAATGGTGCATCAGCATACGCTGGGCATGGTTATCGCGGCGGTGGACTCAATTGAAAAACAAATATCCGCCCGCCGCATGGCCAAAGCATCTGAGATTGCGCACCAGCACAAAAACCTGATTATGGAATGTTTTGCGGACGGAGTAATCGCTCTTGACGAATTTGGGGGGATCACCCATGCCAACCAAAAAGCGATCAATATTTTTGGCTTTGAAGAAAATCCGCTGGGCAAAAATATCTTCACTTTGGTCAGGAGCCCTTACGGAGCGTCAAGGAAGAATTTTGACCTGGTCAATGTAATTAACTCCAAAGAGACCGTTATAGATCAGTTTATAGATATTTACAACGCCTCGGAAATGATCCGCTGCGTTGTCAGCATGCATTTTTTATATTCGGACGGCAAGCGCATCGGGAAGATAATCACGATTCAAAAGATTTCCCGCGCAGCCCGGTTGATTGCCAATACCTTAGGCAATTACGCCCAGTTTACTTTTAATGATTTAATTGGCAAAGATGAAAGCTTCCTGAACTGTTTGGAGACAGGGTATAAAGTTTCCAAAAGCGACTCCAACATCCTGCTCCTGGGGGAAAGCGGTACCGGCAAAGACCTCTTCGCCCAGGCTATCCACAATGCCAGTTCAAGATGCGGCCAGACTTACATTGCCATTAATTGCGCCGCCATACCGCGGGATTTGCTGGGCAGCGAGCTTTTCGGGTATGTGGAAGGCGCTTTCACCGGCGCGAAAAAAGGGGGTAGCCCGGGCAAATTTGAGCTGGCAGACGGGGGTACTATTTTTCTTGATGAAATCGGGGAAATGCCTTTGGATATGCAGTCAGTTCTTTTGCGTGTGCTGGAGGAAAAAGCGGTGACCAGGATTGGGGGGGATAAAGCCATTCCGGTTGATGTGCGCATCATCGCGGCGACCAATAAAAATCTGGCTAAAGAAGTAGAAAAAGGCAACTTCAGATCGGATTTGTTTTACCGGATTAATGTTGTGTTTATTGAAATTCCTCCTCTAAGGGACAGGCCTAAAGACATACCATTGCTGATTAGCCATTTTGCTAAAAAATTATCCTTTCGCATGGGAAAAAAAATAGATTATATCAATCCGGATGTTTATGAAAAATGTTGTTTATATGACTGGCCGGGCAATGTCCGGGAGTTGCAAAATGTGATCGAGAGGGCGGTTAATCTTTGCGAAGGCAATACTATATCCTCAGGCATAATTCTGGAGAAATTAAATATTCCGGATAATGATCAATCTGTGAGCAGGTTTATTAAGGCGCAAAAACTTAAAAAATCAATTAAAACATTAGAGCATCAAACTATCCTGACCTGCCTGGAGAAGAACCGTGGCAATATGTTAAATACCGCCAGAGAACTGGGGATTGCCCGGAGCACTTTGTACCGAAAGATGAGGGAGATAGAACGCCGGTAAAAAACCAAGTTACTATGCACGGCGGTTATTTTGTTAGCCGGCTAAACATTTAAACTATAAAGCAAAGGGGGTTTTTTGATGGGTTTTTTTGAAAGGGCTAAAGCAATCGTTGGGCCAGATTCGATAACTAATTCCCGAGAAGTTTGTAGAGCTTATGGTTACAATACATTTTTAAGTTACAAACAACGCAATCTTAGTACAGAAATGATCGTTATGCCACATAATGTGCAGGAAGTCGCAGAGGTTATCAAATTAGCTAACGAATACAAAGTTCCCATTACGCCCAAGGGGATCGCCGGTGGTACCGGTTTTGGCGGACCGCTTAAAGGCGGTGTTCTTTTAGACCTTTTTCATATGGACAAAGTCCTTTTGGTCGACCCGGTCAATTATAAAGCCATCGCTGAGCCAGCCTGTTCCTTTTTCAAGTTTTCACAAGAGATATTTAAGGCTGGCATGATGATTCCCACCTCTGAATATACTTGCGGCCCAAATGTGGCGGCTTCCGCCATAACGCCCGTAAACGCCTTTGGGAAGACGCGTTATGGCCGTAACTGCGATCTTGTCGAAGGCTTTGAGGTGGTTTTACCGACCGGCGAAATTTGTGCCGTCGGGTCGCTTGCCTATGAGAACACCTATTTTGGCCCTTTTTATCGCTATATACACGGCTCTGACCTAGTGGGGCTTTTCATTCAGTCTAACGGCGCTTTCGGTATTGTAACCAAAGTTGCGTATATGTGCCAAAAACGCCCCCCCTATTGGAGTAGTTGTACATACTATTGGAAGGAAGACGAGGCCGGTCTTTGTACGGAAGCCATGACTGAATCCACCGCCCTTGAGCTATTCGATATTCATTTAAATGACAAGTGGAAATACGAATTTACTACATCCGTAGGGAGTCGCGGTAAGCTGAAGAGCATACTGCCTGATGATGCTTACTTTGTCTTGCATTTTACAATTAACGCGTTTAGCGAAGATGAACTCACCGCAAAGCTAAATATCATTGATGATCTCTGCCAAAAACTTAAAGGTGTAAAACTTGGCGATGAAGTTGGAAATACGTTTTTTGACACATGGCCTACCATGCATGCGCCGGTGATTCATCCTTTAAACTACGGTATGTGGGATTGTTTATATGACCTAAACCGGACGAATTATCACTTCATTTATGACAGTATTAATTACCCAACCTCTAAGTTTCCCGAGGTATATGGGAAAATAAGGGAAATTTGCAGTAAGTACGGCCTTTGGGGATTCCCTCGCCCTGCTGTTTATGATGGATTTCCGATGCGTGGTCAGGTTATCTGTTCCCAGACTTGGTCGTTTATCAATTCCAGAGAAGATGAACAGTTGACGAATATGTTCAATTGCCGTGATGAATTCCGCGAATGGTTTGGCAGTGTTGGCGGTACACATCAACAGCATATTCCTCCTATTACTCCCGAATATGTATGGGATAATCAACGGAGCGACTATGAATTGCTTCGCATTATTAAAAAAGCGTTGGATCCCAACAATATTCTTAGTCCCGGAACTTACTCCGAAATATGGGGAGGTGTAAAGCAGTATGGATTTTAGTAAATGGACTTTAGAAGATTACAAAAAATGGCAGGATATGTGTATGCACTGCGGTACTTGCGTAGCACGCGGTCCCATGATCCCGCATAACAATCGCGAGCTTCCTCCTGATGAATGGCAGTCTCCCGACCAAAAATGCCCTTCGCTGGAATACTACAATTTCAGATCCCATACCGGCATGGGCAGACTTCTTCTAACAGCGGAAGTCTTCCGTGATAACATGGAGATTACCGATGACCTAACAAATATTATGTATACTTGCGCTTCTTGCGGCATGTGTGATGAACTTTGTCCCACCTATATGCCAATGAAGGTAATGCTGGCTATGCGGCAGGAAATCAACGAACAGGGAAAACCTCAACCGGAACCTTTGGCGGAGCTTTATGCAAACATGGAACAATTGAAAAATCTCTTCGGCTTGCCAGAGCGCGCAAAGGCGCTCCCCGAACTACCGCAAAAAGGTAAGGATCTATATTTTACCGGATGCTATACTTCATATCTATTGCCCAAAATCGCCCATGTTAACGCAAAAATCATGCAAGCCGGCGGATTGGAGTTATGTCATATGGGCGGAGAAGAATATTGTTGCGGCGAAGTGGCCTATCAAGGCGGCAATCGTAAACTGTTTCAACAAATAGTCAAGCAAAATTTAAACAAAGTATCTGACACGGGGGCAGAACGCCTTATCTGCTCTTGCGCCCACTGTTATAAGACTTGGAAGGAGGCTTATCCGAATATCTTGCAGAAAGAGCTCCCCTTCGAAGTGCTTCATGTTACCGAGGTATTGGCACAGCTTATAGCAGACAGGAAACTCATACCACAGAGGCCGATAAACAAGACAGTTACGTTTCATGATCCCTGTTTTCTTAGAGGCAGCGTCAATAAAGCCCCCAGAGAGGTGCTTAGAGCTATCCCCGGACTGAGACTTAAAGAAATGGAACGTTATGGGCGTTGGTCGTATTGTTGTGGCTCCGGAGCGAAAATTTCCCTGAACTGTTATCCTGATTATGCTGCTTATACGGGTAGCTCACGCGTTGAAGAGGCTAAAAAAGCCGCTGACGAGGTGATTACTGCCTGTCCCGTGTGTTTTAATCAAATCCGTTATACCGCCAAAGCCGACCAGGTTGATATTTCCGTAGAAGATATTTCTATTCTGCTTGCCGAATCGCTTGATATCAGCACAGCGCTTAATAGTGTAGGAGGGAGAACGCTATGAACGCTAGAGTGAAAAAAATTTCTATCTCAGATGCACTTCCCGTTGGTAAACACACCTTCACTTTTAGTGTTGACATTGATCAGGAAAAGTGCACGGGTTGTGGCATATGCGCAATTGAATGCCCTTCCAGAATCATTGAAATGGCGCCGCGCGCCGGCGTTTATAAATCATACTGCACAGAAAACTGTTTGGCGGAAAACGACGTGCGTGCTGCAATGTTTAGCATTAGAGAAGGCGGAAATTATTCTGACGCCTGGAAGGCACTCACTGCTGTAAATCCATTGCTCGCTTGTACCGGACGTGCGTGTCCGCACCCTTGCGAAGAGGTCTGTAGTCGTACGTATTTGGATGAGGCTGTGAATCTACACGAATTTGAGCGTTTCATTGGTGATTATGGCATCAAAAACGGTCTCAAACATACACTTCCTTCGAACAAAAGAGACGAACACATCGCTGTAATTGGCGGAGGCCCCGTTGGTCTTTCCTGTGCATATCATTTAGTTCTCAGGGGATTCCAGGTTACCATATTTGAAAAGCAAGAGATGCTTGGCGGTATGTTACGCTATGGCGTGCCGGCCTTCCGGGTTCCCAAAGATATCCTTGATGCCGAAATTAACGCTATACTGGCGCTTGGTATTGAGGTTAATTGTGGTGTTACCGTTGGTAGCGATAGGCTTATTAACAAGCTTAAAATTGATTATGACGCTATTTTTCTGGCCATGGGCGCGCAGAGAGAGTTGAAATTGGCAGTACCCGGCAACGAAAGCGTCATTTCTGGTCTTTCATTCCTTCACAACGCAGCGGAGAACCGTCTTATTGCTCTTGGAGAAAACGTTGTGGTGATTGGCGGAGGAAATGTCGCCGTAGACTGCGCGCGTACCGCGATACGTTCCGGCGCAAAGAATGTAACGTTAGTATGTGTGGAAGAACGTTATGCCATGCCCGCTTTGGAGCGCGATATCATTGAAGGTTTGGAGGAAGGTATAAAAATTACTTGCAAGTATGGCGTAAAATACATTGAAGCAAACACCGTTGTCTTAAAAGGATGTATTCGCGTTTTTGATGAAAACAATCGCTTTAATCCTCTCTATGATGAAAACGATACACTTTCTCTTCCGGCAGATACTGTGATATCAGCGATCGGACAGGCGCCGGATACCGACTGGTTAGCTAAAGACGGCGGTGTCCAAACCATGCGCGGCGGATTTGTACTGATCAACAATGAACGGGATTGTGCAACAAACGTTCTGGGGATATATGCTGGAGGTGATGTTACGTATCATGAAAAATATGGTTCCATTGCCGGCGCGATTAATATGGGTAAAAACGCTGCTCTGTCGATTGTACAGAAACTGACTGGCGAAGCGCCCCAATATGTTCAAACACCAACTCCAGTCGTTTCTTCCATAGATCAGGCGAAATATAATAAAATTGCGCCGAGAAATGAAGCTGCCATACTGTCTCCGGCAGCGAGGCTTGCCGCTACAGATCGTGACATGATACCTGCTCTGAGCGAAAGCGTGTTAGGTCAGGAAATCCAACGCTGTTTGGTTTGCGCTGCCGCTGTGGCGGAGTATGTTGGCCCGCAAAACGCCAAGTTATTTAATATAGCGTGTAATAATTGTCATAACTGTGTGAGCGTTTGTAAAGAAAAGGCCATTTCTTTTGCCTACAAAACTTTTGGCCGCAGTAGCGAAATCAAATTCTCAGACGACTGACTCATAAAAGAAGGGAGTCAGAAGCGATAAGGGGAGCGATGATAAAATGGGTATAAAACGGTTAGACGGAAAAGTAGCAATCATAACAGGGGCAACATCAGGAATTGGTGAAGCGATTGCTCGCTTGTTTGCGAAAGAAGGAGCAAAAGTAGTTTTTTCGGCTAGACGGGTGGAAAAGGGCAAAAAAATTGAGGCTGAAATAAGAAAAGCAGGCGGAAATGCTGTATTTGTCAAAGCCGACGTTACAAAAAAAGAGGATATCATAAACCTTGTCACGGAAACGCTAAAGCTCTTTAACCAGATTGACATCCTTGTAAATAATGCAGGGTTGGGCCGCGATTTTGTATTTCATGAAATGGATGAAGTGCTTCATTTTGACGACATTTTTAATTTAAATGTAAAGAGTTATTTTTTAATGAGTAAGGAAGTTATTCCCCATATGTTGGAAAAAGGGAAAGGATCCATCATAAATACCGCTTCAGTGGCAGCAGAACAAGGCGTTCCCATGAATTCATCTTATTCTGCTTCAAAAGGTGCAATCAAACAATTTACGCGTTCCCTTGCGCTTGAATACGCTAAATCTGGTATACGTGTCAATGCTGTTCTTCCGGGACTTACGACAACAGAGCAGGTTCCCGCGGGGAGCAAACTGGAAAGCATCTTACTTCAAGCTGTTCCTATGGGCAGGGCGGCCCAACCAGATGAGATCGCTCCGGGTTACGTCTACTTGGCAAGCGATGAATCCTCTTTTTGCACTGGCACACTACTGGTCATTGACGGCGGTATTACATGTCATTGACAGCATTAATATAAGTATTAGGAGGAGGTTTCCAACATGGAAAAAATCTTTAATGGTCGTGTAGTACTTGTCACAGGTGCTGCGACTGGAATCGGGAAAGCTATAGCCTTATTATTTGCCCAAAAAGGTGCGAAAGTTGTAGTTTCTACCCGCAACAATGTGTTAGGTGGAGAAGCTGTTGTCGATTCGATTAAAGCTTCAGGTGGCGAAGCATCATTTATTCGATGTGATGTTTCGAAGGAGGCTGAAGTTGAAAACTTAGTGCAAAAAACCGTCGAAATATTCGGATGCCTTGATTATGCGGTCAATAATGCAGGTGTAGGGCCTGATGGTAAGCGCATCGAGGTTGCCGCTATTAGTGAGTACACTGAAGAATTATGGGATTCCATAATGGATGTAAATGTTAAGGGAGTATTATTCTGCCTGAAACATGAGATTCGCCAAATGAAAAAGCAGAATTTCGGAGCAATAGTCAACATATCTTCTACTGCGGCTTTTTCTACAAGTTTAGGTTTTGCTGCTTACGGTGCAAGTAAAGCAGGGTTGTGTAGGCTCTCCCAAATTGCTGCCGCCGAATGTGCAACACTTGGCATCCGTGTAAACTGCGTCTTGCCCGGTCCAACTCAAGATACACTTCTTACGGATAATTTAACGGCAACAAACCCTGATATAGCTAAATTATTTTCTAATATGTCACCTATGAAGCGGTTTGGGTTGCCTTCGGAAATGGCTGAAACAGTTGCTTGGCTTTGCTCGGATGCTTCTTCGTTTATTACAGGTCATAATGTACCTGTTGATGGCGGAATGCTCATGCACGTTATAGGTTAAACTCCTTTCGGGAATTTTCTTGGCCGGTGGTGGTTACTGGTCACACCCTGTGTTTGTTAGTACCCGTAGCCCAGGCCCGTAAAGTTATTAACCGTAAGCGATTTCTCGAAGAGTATGAGCGCACGGTTAATA
>WQUS01000029.1 GCA_009781965.1 Bacillota bacterium
GGTCAGACCCTGTGTTTGTTAGTACTCATAGCCCAGGCACGCAAAACTATTAACCGTAAGCGATTTCTCGAAGAGCATGAGCGCACGGTTAATAGTTTTGTGCCGGATGGTGCTAAACAGTAACGTGGGAACAGTAACTTACAATCCTACTCGCTCAATACGTCTGCCAGCGATATTTGCCGCAGTCCCTTAAAAAGCCGCGGCGGCAAAGCTTTGTAGTAACCGGTACCTTTTTCCAGCTCCGCGGCAAATTCATCCGTCACCGCACCGGCATCCTTTGCCGGTACCCCAATCAGCAGCCGGCGGACACCGACCACGGTCCCGGCTTTTACCAAAGCCCCGGCGGCTACGCAACTGCCGGCGCCAATTTTGACGCCCCGCATAATAATTGCTCCCATCCCGACAGTCACGTGCGCTCCTAATTCCGGATCGTGCAAAATAGCTCCGTGGCCAATGTGACTCTCCTCACCCAGGATGGTGACCGCACCGGGCGCGGAATGAATAACACAGTTTTCCTGAATGTTGGAACGGGGTCCGACGATGATAGAACCCCAGTCGCCCCTCAGTCTGGCGCCCGGGGCAATATAACAGCCGCTGCCTATGGTAACGTCGCCAATAATAGTGGCTTCCGGATAAACAAAGGCGTCCGGCGCGATAACCGGCCTTTTGCCTTCAAACTCGTAAATCGGCATGGACAAATGCTCCTCCCGGCAACAATATAAACTGCAAAATGTTACTGTTCATTGTTTGTTGATCCTCAAAGTGAATACGGTACGCAAAGCTATTAATCGTAAGCGATTTCTCAGCGAGCATGAGCACACGGTTAATAGCTTTGCGTACCTGCTCAATGCTGGATAGTAACTGCAAAATTGCAGCTTAATCTTTATCGCGGTTTGTTTTTCTTTCCCGCTCGTCAACCTCGAACACCCATTCCACTGCCCGCCGCAATTGCTCTTTCCCTTTGGGGGAAAGCTCTTTAGATCTGGTTAAGATGCTGGTGATTTCCGGATCAAGATAATATTCCAGCGGCGCGTCATTTTTTTCGTTTTGCCCATCCGACAGACCCAATAAATAATCTGTGGATACTTTAAAATAAAGGGCAATTTTAAACAGCAGCTCACCGTGCACCCGGCGGCGGCCCTGTTCCAAATCCCACAACAAAGATTTTGAAATACACAATTCTTCCGCAAGTTCCTCTAGGATCAGCTTTTTATCTTCGCGTAGTTTTCTTAGCCTTACGGGAAAGAGTTCCATCCACCATCCCCCTTGTCTGCTCCCGGCGGACACACTCAAAGTATACAGCTGCGTCAAGTGGCGATCAATATGCAAATAGCAGATTTGGCCAGCATGCGGCTAATTTGTCTAGATTTAGGGCTTTATGTTGAATTTTTCCGACATTTGGGTATTTGTCATGTTTCCGCAATAGGCATACAATATTAGTACAGCACAAATTAAAAAGGCGGTTGTCATGTTAAAGAAAATTATAACCCAAATAGAAGATGCCCGTTATCGCTTATACGCCATTGCGCCCTTAAAAAATGATCCCGCAAAAAAAGAAAAACTGCTCCGGGAGAGCAGATATTTAGACCTGTTAATATTGGAATACTACAGAAACATTCCCAACCCTGAAAACCTGGAGAAATCCAACTTTTAAACAAGGCAAAAGCTGACGCTAAAAATAAACAAAGCAAACAAAGCTTAACCCGGTTGCTTATGTTTATTAAGCCTCCCGTTTTTCCAGATAGCGTTCCAGCTTACGCTTCACTCTCTGCAACGCATTATCAATGGACTTTACGTGGCGTTTGAGATCTTCGGCTATTTCCTGATAAGACTTGCCCTCCAAGTAGGACATCAGTACTTTCCACTCCAGAGAGCTGAGTATTTCACCCATTTTTTCCTCTATATCGTCAAACTCTTCCCGACTGATAATTAACTCCTCAGGGTCGGAAATTTTGGAACCGGAGATAACATCCAGCAACGTCCGGTCCGAATCTTCGTCATAAATTGGTTTATTCAGCGAAACATACGAGTTTAGAGGAATATGTTTCTGACGGGTAGCCGTTTTAATGGCCGTAATTATCTGGCGGGTAATACATAATTCAGCGAAAGCTCTAAAAGACGACAGCTTGTCCAACCGGAAATCACGAATCGCCTTATAAAGACCAATCATGCCTTCCTGAATAATATCTTCCCGATCCGCTCCGATTAAAAAATAAGACCGGGCTTTAGCGCGCACAAAATTTTTATATTTATTAATCATGTATTCCAGAGCCACGTCGTCGCCTTCGCGAGCAAATTCCACCACTTCTTCATCAATCATTAACTGAAAATCGCTGGGCGTCTCCCTCTGGGCGTTTAAATTCAAGTTCCAATCCCCCCCTGAATTTCCCCGCAAACATAAACCATCCGGGCTATATCCCGAAGCAACTTACCTGGAACAAAGAGACAAACAGAACAAAGAGACAAAAATCCAACCCCGCCAATTGCACACCAAGCATTTAATTAATCAGCAAACACGTTTCAAGCTACATTATACCTGTCCCTCTATGGCTCGTCAAGCTAAAATAATATTCCTTTATTGCTCTTATTTCTCTGCCGGAGCACTTCGGGTCTTTGACACTTCAAAAAAATGGTTGTCCGCTAAAGTCCTTAAAAACAGGGCTTTTTTTTATATTTTGCGGTCAAATTAGGCAAATAATATTTGC